>NZ_KV796514.1:0-2013 GCF_001809225.1 Corynebacterium sp. HMSC077G07
TTTTTGTGGGGTGATGGCGTGCCTTTTGAAGAATGAGCCTGCGAGTCAGCGGCATGTCGCGAGGTTAACCCGTTTGGTGGGGTAGTCGTAGCGAAAGCGAATACTAACTAGTGTGTTGTCAGTGGCATGTCCTGGACCCGAAGCGGGGTGATCTACCCATGGCCAGTGTGAAGCAGAGGTAAGACTCTGTGGAGGCGCGAACCCACTTAGGTTTGAAAACTGAGGGGATGAGTTGTGGGTAGGGGTGAAAGGCCAATCAAACTCCGTGATAGCTGGTTCTCCCCGAAATGCATTTAGGTGCAGCGTCGTGTGTTTCCTCCTGGAGGTAGAGCTACTGGTTGGTTTAGCGGGACTATCATCTTAGCGACATCAGCCAAACTCCGAATGCCGGTGAGGTCAGAGCACGGCAGTGAGACTGCGGGGGATAAGCTTCGTAGTCGAGAGGGAAACAGCCCAGATCGCCGGCTAAGGCCCCTAAGGGTGTGCTAAGTGGAAAAGGATGTGGGATCGCGAAGACAACCAGGAGGTTGGCTTAGAAGCAGCCATCCTTGAAAGAGTGCGTAATAGCTCACTGGTCGAGTGGTTCTGCGCCGACAATGTAGTGGGGCTCAAGTACACCGCCGAAGCCGCGGCAATCATCTTTTTGGTGGTTGGGTAGGGGAGCGTCGCGTGACTGCTGTGAAGCGCTGGGGTAACCCTAGTGTGGAGTGTGCGCGAGTGAGAATGCAGGCATGAGTAGCGAATGAGGAGTGGAAAACTCCTCCGCCGAATGACTAAGGGTTCCTGGGCCAGGTTAATCCTCCCAGGGTGAGTCGGGACCTAAGGCGAGGCCGACAGGCGTAGTCGATGGATAACGGGTTGATATTCCCGTACCCGTGTGTCCGCGCCCATGGTGAATCAGGGATACTAACCCACCTGAACACGCGCCGTTTACTAGCCTTTTAGGTTGGTTGGTGTGTGTGATGCTGGGGACCTGAACTGGTAGTAGCCAAGTGATGGGGTGACGCAGGAAGGTAGCCGTGCCACGTGATGGATATCGTGGTGTAAGCGTGTGGCCCGTGTTCTAGGTAAATCCGGAGCACATGTGGGTGAGGCGTGATGCGTACCCGTTTTGGGGAAGTTGGTGATCCTATGCTGCCGAGAAAAGCCTCTAGCGATGTGGATATACGGCCCGTACCCGAAACCGACACAGGTAGTCAGGTAGAGAATACTAAGGCGATCGGGAGAACTGTGGTTAAGGAACTCGGCAAAATGCCCCCGTAACTTCGGGAGAAGGGGGGCCATGACTGGTGACCGACGTGGTTGAGCTGGTTGTGGCCGCAGAGAATAGAGGGAAGCGACTGTTTACTAAAAACACAGGTCCGTGCGAAGACGGGTAAGTCGATGTATACGGACTGACGCCTGCCCGGTGCTGGAAGGTTAAGAGGACCTGTTAGACCCTTTGTGGGTCGAAGCGGAGAATTTAAGCCCCAGTAAACGGCGGTGGTAACTATAACCATCCTAAGGTAGCGAAATTCCTTGTCGGGTAAGTTCCGACCTGCACGAATGGCGTAACGACTTCCCTGCTGTCTCAACCACAGACCCGGCGAAATTGCAGTACGAGTAAAGATGCTCGTTACGCGCGGCAGGACGAAAAGACCCCGGGACCTTCACTATAGCTTGGTATTGGTGTTCGGTTCGGTTTGTGTAGGATAGGTGGGAGACTGTGATGCCTCAACGCCAGTTGGGGTGGAGTCGTTGTTGAAATACCACTCTGATCGTATTGGACATCTCAACCTCGGCCCGTGATCCGGGTTAGGGACAGTGCCTGGTGGGTAGTTTAACTGGGGCGGTTGCCTCCCAAAGAGTAACGGAGGCGCCCAAAGGTTCCCTCAGCCTGGTTGGCAATCAGGTGTTGAGTGTAAGTGCACAAGGGAGCTTGACTGTGAGACTGACAGGTCGAGCAGGTAGGAAACTAGGGACTAGTGATCCGGCACCGGCTTGTGGAAGCGGTGTCGCTCAACGGATAAAAGG
>NZ_KV796515.1:0-75476 GCF_001809225.1 Corynebacterium sp. HMSC077G07
GGAAAAGACACACTTTTCTTTACTTAACCCCACTTTTCTTTACTTAACCCCAAAAATCCCGAGAGCTGCACTAATTGCAGTTTCTCGGGATTTATCTTGTGTCCGGAGGGGGACTTGAACCCCCACGCCCGTTAATAGGGCACTAGCACCTCAAGCTAGCGCGTCTGCCATTCCGCCACCCGGACCGGGTAGGAAGCACTTCCGTGCTGACCTGTGATACTGTATCCCGACTACATAATGAAACACAAATTGGCAGGTCAGAGGGGCATTAGCGCGCCAAACCTGGGTGTAATTACATCAGCGGTGTTAGCCCCGCATCCGCCTTGGATTCGCACTGAGAATCAGGCCCTGCAGATAGGGAGTCTTGTAAAGTCCCTGCAGCGCGCTCATAAAGTAGGCACACTGGTAGTTATGACTACGAATTCCAACGACACCGCAAACGACACTGCAAATGCTCCGGTTTTCCCGGGACCAGATCCGTACGCACCGCTGAAGGATTTGCCAACCTTCGAGCTGTCCTCGCCAGATATCAAGGACGGCGAGAAGATTGCGGATGAATTCCGCGCTCCGTCGAATGTTTCCCCACAACTGGATTGGGCAAATCTGCCGGAGGGCACTAAGTCCATTGCCGTGACCTGCTTCGATCCGGATGCTCCGACCGCTTCGGGCTTCTGGCACTGGGCTGTCTTCAACATTCCAGCGACCGAAAAGGGTCTGCCACAGGGAGCTGGCTCCGAAGACGGCTCTAAGCTGCCAGAAGGCGCTATCCAGCTTGTCGGCGACTCGGGCATGCGTGGTCACTACGGAGCTAACCCACCGGCGCAGCATGCCCCACACCGTTACATGTATGCGGTGCACGCGGTCGACGTGGAGAAGCTTGAAGTTCCGGAAGATGCGACGCCGACCGTGCTTGGCTTCAATCTGTACTTCCACTCGATTGCGCGTGCCATCATCACGCCGTGGTGGGAGAACGTCGGGGAGTAGGGATACGACGCCCACACGGGCAACTCAACCGACCGGGCACGCTACTCATACAGAAAACCCCGGGGCCAGCGCCTTCATGGCCGCTGGCCCCGGGGTCACGTGTTTATTGGGTTAGGAAGCCTCAACGGCTTTCAGCAATTAACCACGCCACGGCAGACCACAGCCGACTGCCTCCGAAATGGAGTAGAATCCCTGAGCTCGAATCTGGCGAGCCAACCCTTGGTGAATGTCACGAATCCAGTCCGGACCGCCATAAATCAACGGTGTGTAGCCCTGCAGTAGGGAAGCGCCGTTGGCAATCCGCTCCCACGCTTGCTCAGCCGTTTCTATGCCGCCGACGCTGATGAGAACTAGTTTGTCTCCGACGCGCTCGTGCAGCAGCTTCAGCACCTCTAGTGACCGAGCTGCCACAGGAGCACCCGAGACTCCACCGGCCCCCATCTCCGCGACCTCATCCGCGGGCGTACGCAGGCCCTCGCGAGAAATGGTGGTGTTGGTAGCCACAATGCCCGCCAGCCCCAGGTCAACCGCCAAGTCAGCAACTGCGATGACATCATCGTCGGAGAGATCAGGAGCAATCTTGACCAGCACCGGCGAGTCGGTCTCCTCAGTCACCGCTGCCAGAATCGGGCGCAGTGACTCCACTGCCTGAAGGTCGCGCAGACCCGGCGTATTCGGTGAGGAGACGTTGACAACAACGTAGTCCGCCAAGCCGCCGAGCTGGCTAGCCGATTCTCGATAGTCATCGACGGCCTCTTCCAGCGGAGTCACCTTGGTCTTACCAATGTTGATACCAATCACGTCGTCACTGCGACGCGCCCGCAAGTTCTCCGCTACAGCAGCGGCGCCGGGGTTGTTGAAACCCATGCGGTTCAAAATGGCGCGATCTTCCTTCAGACGGAACAGACGCGGGCGATCGTTGCCCGGCTGCGGCTTGGCAGTCACGGTTCCCAGTTCCGCGTAGCCAAAACCAATTGGCCCCCAGCAATCCGGAGCAATAGCAGCCTTGTCGAAGCCTGCGGCGAGCCCCAGCGGACGCGGGAAGTCCACGCCGAACACGGTTTGACGCAGCACAGCATCGTCAACAACGAGTAACTTGCTCACCGCCCGCTGTAGACTCTCCGACTTCTGCAGCCCCTTCAGGGTCTTCGAGATGGCCTCGTGAATCTGCTCCGGTGGGACCTGGAACATTGCCTTTAGCGCGAGTTGATAGGACTTGGCGCGAAGTTTCGAAGGCATCTACTTAGTCTCTCCCTCGGAGTCGTCTGCTCCCTTGGTGTCACCTGCACCGGTCGGTAGTTTATCGGCTGGTTCCCGAACCGACATCTCCTCACGAATCTTCTCTGCATCCTGCTTGAAATCAGCAATTGCCTTATCGACGTCCGCGGAGTCAAAAATCTGGGCCCCGTCACCGGTAGCCGAGAAGACGCCAATCTGGCCATCCTCGGTGGCAACAATCGACTGTGGATCTGCAACCGTGTTGATGTCCGCGACCTTGACTGGGGTACCCGAGCTGATGTCGTAGCCAGTCAGCTTGTTCACCTTCGTCGAAGTCACCCAGACAATTCCGCGCGATTCATCGACCGCTACCGCCCACGGAGCCTCCGGGGCCGGAGCTGCCTGGTGGAGGCGAATGACGTCAGTGGCAGTGTAAATAAGAAGCTGGTTGCCCTTGGTGTCTGCGGCAGCAATGACATGATCACCGGAAGCTACCTTGCCGACGCCGATACCCGCACGCAGCGCAGAGCCAGCGCGGGACTCATCGAGCTTGAGCTCATGCACCGAAGTCTCCGGACGGTTCACCTCTAACAGCTTGACGTCCGCGTCATTGTCCGCTCTGGGAATCTCAACGAGCTGCGAACCGTTATTGGCAGCCTTGAAGTCACTGGCCAACTCGCCATCAGCGCCGAACACATCGACGACATTGCTATCCGCATGGGCACCGATGATGCGACCGCCTTCCAGTCCAACTGCGGCGGAGTAGTTGGTGCCACGGCCGACAACGGCCGTTTCCGTAGCCTGGTCAGTAATGACGTGGATGCCATCTTCACACGGCAGCAGAGCGTTAGGGCCGCCCGGCGCGAGCTCACCACACTTCGCGTCCAGCTTCATTGATCGCTCAATTGGGTTATTCAGCGGACCGGCAAAGATCTTGTCCCCGGCCTTCAGGACGACTCGGTCGCCGACAAGCACGGCATCGGTAACGTCCTCATCAATCTTCTTGGCCCTCCCGATAGCAGTATCGGGAGCAGCGGGTGAAGCGGCCGGCACTGGCGTGGCGTTGCCCATTCCGGCATCGATGTCTCCTTCCACATCGGAGGAGCACCCTGCCAGGACCACTGCGCTAGCGGAAAGCCCCGCTAGAAGGGAGGTTATGACACGTCGACGACTGTTTTCACTCACGCTATAGAAACTACCACCCCGGCCTGATTACTTTGTGGACGCCTCCAGCCGTGGGAGGCTCTCGCATTCGTTGTGCCTTATAAGTCTTTATAAGAATGCGGTTACTGATTACAGCGTGACGTCGTCAAGCGCGTTGCAAATCTGCGGTGGCAGCGTGAGTTGTTCGGCGGTGAGGTTTTCGCGTAGCTGAGCGCGGTCTCGAGCGCCAACGAGGATCGAGGTGACGCCCGGCCGATCGCGTGCCCAGGAAATCGCTGCGACGGCAGCACTGACGCCGAGCCCCTTGGCTGCGGTGGTCAGCGCGCCTGCAACCGTGACGCCGCGCGTGTCGAGATAGTCCTGCACCTCTGCGTCGGCGTGTTCGGAAGCAGCGCGGGAGTCCTCGGGAATGATGTGCTGGTATTTGGCGGTCAAAACGCCTTGGGCCAGTGGGGCGCCACCGATAAAGCCGAGCCCCAAATGCTCACAGGCGGGCAGTAGTTCAGCCTCAGGGCTTCGCTGGAGCAGCGAGTACTCATGCTGTGCGAACACCGGAGCGATTCGATCCGCGGCGGCATGCGTCACCGCCGCCTGCCAACCGCTGTATCCACGCACTCCGGCGTAACGTACTTTCCCCGTGCGCACAGCCCATTCCAGGGTATCGGCGACCTCTTCCGGTGGGGTCAGCCCATCCCAGTAGCCGGGCGACCACAGATCAATGTGTTCGACGCCGAGGCGTGCGAGCGTATCGTCGAGGTCCTTTTGCAGTGTCTTACGCGAGCAGTCCACGCGCCTGCCGACGGGCCGCTCGGGGTGTATGCCAGATGCGACCGAGAGCACCAATTCGTCGGCGACACCGCGCTTTGCGATGACTGCACCCAGCATGTCGGCAACAGTGTCGCCGCCGTGGAGTGGGGAAGCGTCGACAAGGTTGCCTCCGGCGTCGAGGAAGTCCGTCAGGATGCGTCCGGCTTCGTCTTGCCTGGTACCCGCACCCCAGGTGGCCGTACCCAGCCCCAAGGCGGAGACGCGTAAACCGCTGTTGCCCAGAATTCGTTGTTGCACGATTTTTACTTTAGGACACCCGTGTGCGGTCGCGGGAAAAGTTCCGCGGGAGAGGTCTCGCTATCGCCGCACCGAAACCTCGCTATAGCCACAACACAAACCGGACGAGTAGCCTATACACCCGTGACTATCATGACGACACTAAGCGCCTCAGCAGATACCGCTGCCGATACCGCCGGCACCGGTATGACCTGGGCGCAGACAATCATCCTGTCCGTAGTGCAAGGTCTGACGGAATTTCTCCCGGTGAGTTCCTCGGGGCACCTTCGGATTGTCTCCGAGCTGCTGTGGGGCCAGGACGCCGGTGCATCCTTCACCGCTGTGGTGCAGCTTGGCACCGAATTGGCTGTGTTGGTGTTCTTCGCCAAGGACATCTGGCAGATCCTCACTGGCTGGTTTGCCGGTCTGTTCAATAAGGAAGCCCGCGGTTTCAACTACCGCATGGGTTGGATGGTGATTGTCGGTACGCTGCCGATTGCCATCATCGGTGTGCTGGGGAAGGACCTCATCCGCGATAACCTGCGCAATCTCTGGATTACAGCCGCTGTGTTGGTGCTTTTCTCCTTTGTCTTTATCGCCGCAGAGAAGTTCGGCCGTCGTGAGCGCAACTATGAAGAGCTGACCATGCGAGATGCCATCGTCATGGGTTTCGCGCAGTGCCTGGCGCTCATTCCGGGTGTGTCGCGCTCGGGCGGTACGGTGTCTGCCGGCCTGTTCTTGCACTTGGACCGAGAGGTTGCAACGCGCTTTTCCTTCCTGCTGGCTATCCCCGCTGTTTTCGCTGCTGGAATTTTTTCGCTTCCAGACGCGTTTGACCCTGCGGCGGGACAGGCCGCTAGTGGAGCGCAATTGGCCATCGGTACGCTGATTGCCTTCGTCGTCGGCTATGCGTCTATTGCATGGCTGCTGAAGTTCGTGTCGAACCACTCCTTCGCTTGGTTCGCCGCGTACCGCATCCCGGTCGGTTTGATTGTTATGGTGTTGCTCGGCTTCGGCACGATCAACGCTGTTTAGTGAGGTAGTGAGTATTTAATGCATTCGTGGCCCCAACCACAGGTTCCCAGTCTCGGCGATGCGCGTTTCGATGTGTTCAACCGCGCCAGCAATACAGGTAAGGCGCATTCGCTTGACGACGAAAACTCAACATCGGTACCCCTACGCCTCTACGACACCGCGGATCAGAAGGTCTCCCAGGTGGAAGCGGGACCGGAGGCGACCATGTACGTGTGTGGCATCACACCCTATGACGCCACGCACCTGGGGCACGCAGCAACCTACCTCACCTTTGATCTGATTTACCGTCAGCTGCTGGATAATGGACACTCGGTGCATTACGTGCAGAACATCACCGATGTCGATGACCCGTTGTTCGAACGTGCGGAGCGCGATGGGGTGGACTGGCGCGAGCTGGGCACCTCGCAGATTGATTTGTTTCGCTCGGATATGGAAAACCTGTCGGTGATTCCACCGCGCGACTACATCGGCGCCATTGAGTCCGTGGGCGAGGTCGTGGAAATGGTCGAGAAGCTGCTGGAGAATGGCTCGGCCTACCAGCTCACCGATGACGAGTACCCGGATGTGTACTTCCGCAAGAGTGCCACTGAGAACTTTGGTTACGAGTCCAATTACTCGGCAGAGCAGATGGCGGAGTTCTTTGCGGAGCGCGGTGGCGACCCGGATCGCCCGGGCAAGGAGGACCCACTGGACGCGCTGGTGTGGCGTGCCGCTCGCCCCGGGGAGCCAAGCTGGGAGGCTCCTTTTGGTGCGGGCCGGCCGGGTTGGCACATTGAGTGCTCGGCGATTGCCACCAACCGCCTGGGTAAGAGCTTCGACATTCAGGGCGGTGGCTCGGATCTCGCGTTCCCGCACCACGAGTTCTCGGCGGCTCACGCTGAAGCCGCTACTGGCTGTGCACGGATGGCCAGCCATTATGTTCACGCTGGCATGATTGCCCTGGATGGCGTGAAGATGTCCAAGTCGCTGGGCAACCTGGTGTTTGTCTCCAAGCTGGTGGCCGCCGGCGTCGACCCGAGTGCTATTCGCATTGGCGTCTTCGCCAGCCATTACCGCTCTGATCGCGATTGGTCGGACGAGGTGCTGGAGGCGGCCAAGGCACGTCACGAGGCCTGGCGTGCGGCTTGCGCAGCTACAAAGACTGCCACCGATGAGAAGGCTGTGAGCGCAGCAGCGGCACTGGTTGCCGATGTGCGCGCAAGCCTGGCCAATGACCTGGATACGCCGGCTGCTCTGGCCGCTATCGATGCCTGGGCTGCGGAGTGGTCCTCGGATACCAGCAACAAGGCAGATGCTGGCACAGTAACCGGCGCAGCGGGTGCCGGAGAATTCATTGCCGCCGCGCTGGACGCGCTGCTTGGCGTTAAAATTTGAGCATGAGCAACTCAGATCTGTCTGCTGTCGAAGTAACGCAAGAGAACATCGATAAGCTAGTTGCCGATTTGCGCATGTTTGCCACCGGCAGCTACCTGCAGCCCGAGGAACGCGAGTTCTGGGAGCCACTTTTTGACGAATCGGTAGCCGACCAGGTCGGGGAAGCCCTCCGTGAGGCCGCCGCTGGTATTGATCAGGCGGCGGAACTGGCCGTCGATAAGCGAGAAGAAGCCGCAACGCAGGCGGTAGAGAACTGCCTACAGCGCGTGGCTGCGATTGAGCATGAGCACGGTGGCTCGATTTTTGATGAGGAGCTCGACGAGATTCTCGCGATTATCAATTCCGCAACGAAGGCTGTCGGTTTGGACCTGCCTGCGGTGAAGGCGGAAAGCTACTTTGAGATGGAATAACCAGCCCGATTAACGGCGCGGTTATGAAAGTAGACTAAGGTGTCTATTCATGACTGATCGCCACTCTTCCGAGTTCCTCACCGCACTGCACAGCCGTGTACTCATTGGCGATGGCGCCATGGGTACCCAGCTGCAGTCTTTTGACCTCGACGTTGACGCGGACTTCCTCGGCTACGAGGGCTGTAATGAGATTCTCAATGACACTCGTCCCGACATCATCGAGACGATTCACCGGCGTTATTTCGAGGCCGGCGCCGACCTGGTGGAAACCAATACCTTCGGCTGCAACTTCCCGAACCTCGCGGATTACGACATTGAAGACCGTATTCAGGAGCTAGCGCACAAGGGCACCGCAATCGCCCGCAAGGTCGCTGACGAAATGGGGCCGGGGCGCGAGGGTATGCGACGCTTTGTCCTCGGTTCGCTGGGCCCGGGCACGAAGCTGCCGTCTTTGGGGCACGCTCCGTACGCTCAGCTTCGCGACGCTTACACGGAGGCCGGACTCGGCATGATTTCCGGTGGCGCGGATGCGTTTTTGATTGAGACCTGTCAAGACTTGCTGCAGGTCAAGGCAGCAGTCAATGGCGTCAAGGCCGCCATGCGACAGGCTGAGAAGAAGATTCCGATTGTCGTCCACGTGACTGTCGAGACCACAGGCACCATGCTGATGGGCTCGGAGATTGGTGCAGCCCTGGCAGCGCTGCAGCCGCTGGGTATCGACATGATTGGCCTGAACTGTGCGACCGGCCCGGACGAGATGAGCGAGCACCTACGCTACCTGTCCAACTTCGCCTCCATTCCGGTATCGGTAATGCCGAATGCGGGTCTGCCAGTGCTGGGTAAGAACGGTGCGACCTACCCGCTGACCGCACCAGAGCTAGCCACAGCGCTGCGCGGCTTTGTTGAAGAGTTTGGCCTGGCGATGGTCGGTGGCTGCTGTGGTACCACACCGGAGCATGTTTCCGCTGTTCGCGATGCTATTACCGGTGCAGGCGCCTACGCCGAGCAGGGCCCTGCTGTTCAGGCAGCACGCCCATCGACGGATCCGGATGCAAAGCCAATCGATGAGGTCGCTTCTCTGTACTCGGCAACCCCGCTGACGCAGACAACCGGCATCACCATGATTGGTGAGCGCACCAACGCCAACGGTTCCAAGGCTTTCCGCGAGGCCATGCTGGCCGGCGACTGGGAGAAGTGCCTAAACACCGCCCGCGGTCAGGTCACCGATGGCGCACACATGATCGACCTGTGTGTGGACTACGTGGGGCGCGACGGTCGCGATGACATGGCAACCCTGGCATCGCAGATCGCCACCTCGGTGACGTTGCCGGTCATGCTGGACTCCACGGAACCGGAAGTTTTGAAGACTGGCCTGGAGCACCTCGGTGGTCGCTGCGCGGTCAACTCTGTGAACTTTGAAGACGGCGATGGCCCGGACTCGCGCTACCAGCGCATTATGCGCCAGGTTGTTGAGCACGGTGCTGCCGTGGTCGCTTTGACTATCGACGAAGAAGGTCAGGCGCGTACAAAGGACAAGAAGATTGAGATCGCCGAGCGTCTCATCGCCGACATCACCGGCACGTGGGGACTGCGCGAGCAGGACATTATTGTCGACTGTCTGACTTTCCCGATTTCCACTGGCCAGGAGGAAACTCGCCGCGACGGCATCGAAACCATCGAAGCCATCCGCGAACTTAAGCGTCGCCACCCGAACGTGCACACCACGCTCGGTCTGTCCAACATTTCCTTCGGTCTGAACCCGGCGGCTCGCCAGGTACTCAACTCGGTGTTCCTCAACGAGTGCATCGAGGCCGGTCTGGACTCCGCCATTGCCCACAGCTCCAAGATCTTGCCGATGAACAAGATCGACGACAAGCAGCGCGAAGTCGCTCTCGATATGGTGTACGACCGCCGTCGTGAAGCGGGGCACCCCGACGGGGAGTACGACCCACTGCAGGTATTCATGGAGCTCTTCGAAGGAGTCTCCGCCGCTGACGCGAAGGACGCCCGGGCCGAAAAGCTCGCCGCCATGCCGCTGTTCGACCGCCTGGCGCAGCGCATCATCGACGGTGAGCGCACGGGTATCGAGGCTGACCTCGATGAGGGCATGAAGGAAAAGGAACCGCTGGCGATTGTCAACGAGGACCTGCTGCGTGGCATGCAGACCGTTGGTGACCTGTTCGGTTCTGGCCAGATGCAGCTGCCATTCGTGCTGCAGTCGGCCGAGACGATGAAGGCCGCGGTGGGCTACCTCGAGGGCTTTATGGATGCCGAGGATGCCACGGGCTCCAAGGGCTCGATTGTGCTGGCCACGGTGAAGGGCGATGTCCACGACATCGGCAAGAACCTGGTGGAGATTATTCTCTCCAACAACGGCTACACCGTGCATAACCTGGGCATTAAGCAGCCAATCGCTACGATTCTGTCCGCC
This sequence comes from Corynebacterium sp. HMSC077G07, assembly GCF_001809225.1. NCBI lineage: Bacteria > Bacillati > Actinomycetota > Actinomycetes > Mycobacteriales > Corynebacteriaceae > Corynebacterium > Corynebacterium sp. HMSC077G07. The sequence continues at coordinate 9,661 of NZ_KV796515.1, forward strand.
GCCAAGGAACTGGATGTCGACGCCATCGGCATGTCCGGCCTGCTGGTGAAGTCCACTGTGGTGATGAAGGACAACCTGCTGGAGATCAACTCCGCCGGCGATGCCACCCGCTTCCCAGTACTGCTCGGCGGCGCCGCGCTGACGCGTAGCTACGTGGAAGACGACCTGTCCGAGCTCTACCACGGCGATGTCTACTACGGCAGGGATGCCTTCGAAGGACTGCGCATCATGGACGAGCTGATGGCAGCTAAGAAGGGCCTCGGCCCAGACGAGAATTCGCCAGAGGCCATTGCTGCCCGCGAGAAGAAGGAAGCTCGCCGCGCCCGCCGTGAGCGCTCCAAGCGCATCGCCGCGCAGCGCGCCGCCAAGGCTGCTGCTGAAGCCCCCGAGGTGCCGGAGCGTTCCGATGTCGCCGCTGATGTCCCCGTTGCGACACCGCCGTTCTGGGGAACCCGCATTGTCAAGGGCCTGCCCCTCGACGACTACCTGACCACCCTCGACGAACGCGCTCTGTTCATGGGGCAGTGGGGACTGCGCGGCACCCGCGGCGACGAGGGGCCGAGTTACGAGGAACTGGTCGAATCCGATGGTCGTCCACGCCTGCGCGCATGGCTGCAGCGCCTGCGCGCCGAGAACATCCTCCAGCATGCGGCTGTCGTCTATGGCTACTTCCCAGCAGTTTCTGAGGGCGATACCGTACACGTACTGCCGCTACCTGCGGAAGGGGAGCAGCCCGACCCCGCGGCAGAGCCAGTGGTGTCCTGGACCTTCCCGCGCCAGCAGCGTGGTCGCTTCCTATGCATTGCTGACTTCATTCGCTCGCGCGAAGATGCCATCGCCGCAGGACAGACCGACGTCATGCCGTTCCAGCTGGTGACCATGGGACAGCCCATCGCTGACTTCGCCAACGATATTTACGCCAAGAACGAATACCGCGACTACCTGGAGGTTCACGGTATCGGCGTGCAGCTCACCGAGGCGCTGGCCGAGTACTGGCACCAGCGCATTCGCTCCGAGCTCGCGTTCTCCGACGGCACAAGTGTTGGCGCGGAAGACTCCGACGATACCCAGGACTTCTTTGACCTGAAGTACCGTGGCGCTCGTTACTCCTTCGGCTATGGTTCCTGCCCGGATCTGACCTTCCGTCAGGGCATGATTGACCTGCTGCAGCCGGAGCGCATCGGCGTGGAGCTCTCTGAGGAGCTCCAGCTGCACCCAGAGCAGTCCACCGATGCGTTCGTGCTCTACCACCCGGAAGCGAAGTACTTTAACGTGTAGCTTCGCGTTATCCCTGCGGTCGCACCAGCAAGGTCTGCATGCTGCGGCCGATGGGGCCGTGCACATCGTAGAGCTCGCCCGCGGTCATGCCGATTCCGTCCGGCCCAATGGAACCGCGGGCGGCGATGCCCACCCAGCCGCCGTCTTCCGACTGCAACTCCGATTCCGCCGACTTCTCCGAGGCGCCGAGCTGGGGGAGTCGGTGCAGGTGAACCACTAAGTCGGTATTCATAAACGCCCACTGGTGCGGGCTCAGCGTGGCCCCGATACCGTTGGCGGTATCAGCTACCTGCATGACTCGCTCCACCGCAGTCGGCTCCTCCCCGAGCACGATTGGGTACTGCGCGCGAACCCAGTGAATTTGCGTCTCGGCCAGCTCTTCCGTCGCGCCGGCGCGGGCTTCAATTGATTCGATGTAGCCGCCACTCCAATCGTCGGTAAGCGGAATGTACTCGGCGCTGCATTCCTCGGGCCCGGGCACCTGCTTGTCGAATGCACGCTCAATATCCCGCGTATCCGCAGTGGCCATCATCCATGCGGACGCCGTGGCAACTGGCCGCCAGGCACCCTTGACGTCGGCAAGCAATTCGGCTTCGACCTTGGCGATTTGCCGCCCCGGGCGCGAGACCCATGAGCGCGCGCGGAGCTCCGTGTACGGTACAGCCGACAACAGATCCACGGCGATGCGAGTAATACGCATCCCCTCGCTTTCCAGACGGCGGCGCTCCAACATGCGCGTCAGCAGCGCCGACGGCGGCGCACCGTGCTGAAACGGCCCCCACGCCCCATAAGTGAAGCTAGTGGGCATGAAGCGCTCGTAGCTGAGCTCGCCTTCGGTGACCGTCCCTAGCGGAATGAAGTATGCCTCGGGTTGGTCGATAGCCTGGGCGAGCGAATCTTCAGTGGTTGTCATAGCGAGTCGATGCCTTTCATTCACGCGGAACACGTTCATGCGGTGGTTTCATGCAGCACCGCAACATACTTTCCTTCCTGAAACTCTAAACCTTCATCCGACGGTTTTGCTGACATAATCGCTAAATGCTTGATTGCCTGGCATAGTCGCATGGTGTGAAAGCAATTTTGTGGGACATGGACGGCAGCCTCATCAACACGGAACCTCTGTGGGAGATTGCCACGTACGACCTCTCGGAATTCGTAGGCCGTCGCCTGACTCCGGAGTTGCGCATGCAGTGCGTCGGCAACACGCTCTGGGACACGCTGTCGATTTGTGCTGATCATGCGGGACGCACGCTTGACGACGAGCTGTTTGCCTCGGGCTCCCAATTCGTCGAAGGTCGCTTCACAGAATTGGTTCTAGAACATGGGGTGGAGTGGCGCCCGGGTGTGCCGGAGATTTTGGACCAGGCCCGAGCTGGTGACATTCCGGTGGTGTTGGTGACCAATACCCGTCGGCACGTGGCGCAACCCTGCATTGATGTCATGGGGGAGCAGCACTTCGCCGCAACAGTGTGTAGCGATGAGGTGGCCAACGGCAAACCGGCACCGGATCCGTACTTGCGTGGCGCAGAGCTAGCCGGATTTGCGCCAGAGGACTGCCTGGCTATCGAAGATTCCTCAACGGGGGTGCGCTCTGCACTCGCTGCGGGATGCACGGTGGTGTGGAATCCAATGCCGGATGTGAGCGTTTCGCAGGCTGATGTGGGGACGTTAGTACCCCCGGCGCGCTTCATTTCGGGCAATTTGGATACCTCGAATTTGGGCTTATTGCGGGCTGCTTTCGCGGGCGAGTAGACGACATGGAACAATAGACCGGGTGAAGAACTTTGATGACCTGTTTGCAGAGCTGAAGGAAAAAGCACAGTCGCGCCCCGAGGGATCGGGCACAGTCAAGGCGCTGGACGCTGGTGTGCATTTCCAGGGCAAGAAAATTGTCGAAGAGGCCGGTGAGGTCTGGCTTGCAGCTGAGCACGAATCTGACGAAGCCCTCGCAGAGGAGATTTCGCAGCTGTTGTACTGGCTGCAGGTGGTCATGGTCGGTCGCGGGCTGAGCCCCGAGGATGTTTACAAGTACCTGTAGGAGAAATCAACACCATGCTGCGTATTGCCGTGCCCAACAAGGGATCGCTGTCCGAGGCGGCAGTCGAAATCCTGAAGGAAGCTGGCTACCCGGGTCGAGGCGACTCCAAGAGCCTGACCATCCACGACGAAGCCAACGACATTGAGTTTTTCTTCCTCCGCCCGAAGGATATTCCTATCTACGTTGGCAACGGCCATCTGGATTTGGGCATCACCGGCCGCGACCTGGCCGCTGACTCGCTGGCTCCGGTCGATGAGGTTCTGAATCTGGGCTTCGGCGCCTCGACCTTCCGCTACGCCGCTCCGGCCGATGAGGAGTGGACCGTAGAAGCTCTGGAGGGCAAGCGCATTGCCACCTCGTACCCGAATCTGGTGCGCGAGGATCTGAAGGCTCGTGGCATTAACGCCACCGTCATTCGCCTTGATGGTGCAGTGGAGATTTCCATCCGCTTGGGAGTTGCCGACGTAATCGCCGATGTTGTCTCCACCGGTCGTACCCTGCGCAAGCAGGGATTGAAGCCATTCGGCGATGTTTTGGTCAGCTCTGAGGCAGTTGTTGTCGGACGCAAGGGCGTAGAGGTCACCGAGGAGCAGCAGGTGTTCCTACGTCGCATGACCGGCATTCTGCATGCCAAGACGTACTTGATGATTGACTACAACATCCGTGCGTCCGCGCTGGAAGAGGCATCCAAGCTCACCCCGGGCCTGTCTGGTCCGACCGTGTCGCCGCTGGCTAACGAGGATTGGGTAGCAGTTCGCGCGCTAGTTCCGAAGGCAGAGGCCAACCCGCTCATGGATGCCCTGGCGAAGATTGGTGCCGAGGCGATCTTGGCTTCGAATATCCGTATCGCGCGTATTTAAGTCACGCGAACCTTACACGCTATCCAGTGGGAGCTTCCTAGCTGAATCCACCCTTTACCTACGCTAGCGTAGGTAGTAATATTGACACTAAGAGTGCGCACGGCGTTAGCCGGACCGAAGCAGTAACTTTATGCCTGTACATGCGGCACATACGCCAGCACTGTAGTTTTGGCGGTGTAACCAATCATCGCCACTAAATGTGGCCCACAAGGCTGCGTCTACTAGGCCTGCTAAAAGGCTAGAAGGGATTGCTTCCACATGTCCGCAACACGTACCGAGGTCGACCTGCTTGGCTCTATGGAGGTTCCGGCAGAGGCTTACTACGGCATCCACACCCTGCGCGCAATCGACAACTACCAAATCTCAGCCAAGACCATCAACGACGTGCCCGAATTCATTCGTGGCATGGTGATGGTTAAGAAGGCCACGGCCATTGCCAACCAGCGCGTCCACACGCTGCCCAGCGATGTTGCAGACATCATTGTCGCCGCATGTGATGAAATCCTGGAAAAGGGACGCTGCATGGATCAGTTTCCAATCGATGTCTTCCAGGGTGGCGCTGGCACCAGTCTCAACATGAACACCAACGAGGTCATCGCTAACCTCGCTCTGGAACTGCTCGGTCTGGAAAAGGGCCGATACGACGTCATTCACCCCAACGATGATGTCAACCAGTGCCAGTCAACCAACGACGCCTACCCAACAGGTTTCCGTCTTGCTATCCACATGTCGCTACTGAGCTTGCAGAAGCACTTCGACTCCCTGGTTGAGGCCCTACACGCCAAGGGTGATGAATTCAACGACATCATCACAATGGGCCGCACGCAGCTGCAGGATGCCGTTCCAATGACCCTGGGACAGGCTTTCCACGCATTTGCCCACAACCTTGAGGAAGAGCAGGAGTCCATCGCAACTGCGTCGGCACGCCTGCTGCAAATCAACCTGGGAGCAACCGCTATCGGTACCGGCGTGAATGCGCCGGCAGGCTACCGCGAGGCCGTGACCCAGGCACTACGTGAGGTCAGTGGCTTTAAGGTGACCTCTGCGAAGGACCTGATCGAAGCCACCAGCGATACCGGCGCCTACGTCAGCGTGCATGCATCCCTGAAGCGTGCGGCCATGAAGATTTCCAAGATGTGCAACGACCTGCGCCTGCTGGCATCGGGTCCACGAGCAGGACTGAATGAAATCAACCTGCCGGAGCGCGCCGCTGGGTCTTCGATTATGCCGGCAAAAGTTAACCCGGTAATCCCGGAGGTCGCGAACCAGGCCTGCTTCAAGGTCTTCGGCAACGACGTGACCCTGACCTGGGCAGCCGAGGCCGGTCAGTTGCAGCTAAACGTGATGGAGCCTGTCATCGGCGCATGCCTCTTCGAGTCGATTGAACTGCTGCGCAGTGCTACCGACACTCTGCGCGACAAGTGCATTACCGGCATCACCGCTAACCCGGAAGTTTGCCGCGGCTATGTGGAAAACTCCATCGGTATCGTGACCTACCTGAATCCGGTCATTGGCCACCACGAGGGCGATATGATTGGCAAGGAAGCCGCTCGCACTGGCCGCTCCGTCCGGGACATTGTCCTCGAACGCGGGCTGATGGACGAGAAGGAGCTCAACCAGGTCCTGAGCACCGAGAACCTCATGCACCCGGAATACCGGGGGAAGCGCTACGTGGCAGGGGAGTCTCGCCTCGACGATTTGTCCTAAGCGGCAACAAGTCTAACGAGTGACTTTTCGGAGATACACATGTTAGTTGCCGTCCAAATCTCTATCGTTCTAGCAGCGATCCTCCTTGGCGCGCGTCTTGGTTCAATTGCTATCGGGTTCGCCGGTGGGCTGGGCGTTTTGGCGCTGGGCATCACCGGGGTTCCGGTCACCAAAGACGACATTCCGTTCGATGTCATCGGCATCATTATGTCGGTAATCGCGGCAATTGCCGCTATGCAGAAGGCCGGAGGCATGGACTATCTCGTCCACATTGCCGAACGGTTGCTGCGCAAGAATCCGCGACACATCACCTACTGGGCCCCGGTTGTCACCTACCTGATGACACTGCTCGCCGGCACCGGCCACACCGCATTTTCCACCCTCCCAGTTATCGCCGAAGTATCCAAGGAGGGAGGCGTTCGCCCGTCCCGCCCGCTGTCCGTGGCGGTCATCGCATCTCAGTTGGCGATTACGGCATCACCCATTTCAGCGGCTGTGGTGCTGATGGCTTCGCTCATGGAACCCCGCGGCGTTGGTTATCTCACACTCCTGGCGATTGTCATTCCTTCGACGTTCCTCGCCATCCTTCCGACCGCCTTTGTCACGAATCACCTAGGCAAAGAGCTTGACGACGATCCGGAGTATCAAAGCCGCTTGGAAAAGGGGTTAGTCTCCAAGCCACGTGGCCAGATGAGCGAATACGTGCCAACCAAGTCGGCCAAGTGGTCCGTGGCGATTTTCCTACTCTCGATTCTCGCGGTGATGGTCTACGCGACCATCAGCACTGAACAGGTCGGCCTCATCGCTGACCCCACGCTCCCACGAAACGAGGCGATCATGTCAATCATGTTGACCGCCGCCACTGTTATCGTGCTGGCCTGCAAGTTGGACGCGGCAACCATTTTGAACACACCGGTGTTCAAATCGGGCATGTCCGCCAGCGTCTGCGTTCTCGGTGTGGCGTGGCTGGGAACCACAATTATCAACCACTACATCGACGACATTAAGGCCGCGTCCGGCAGCCTACTGACCACAATGCCGTGGATGCTGGCAATCGTGCTATTCTTTGCGGCCGCATTGCTGTACTCGCAGGCGGCCACGGCAAAGGCCATCATGCCCGCTGCACTCGCGGTGGGAGTTTCTCCCATCACTGCGATTGCTTCCTTCGCAGCGACTTCCGCGCTATTCGTACTGCCTACTTACCCGACGCTCCTTGCCGCGGTGGAGATGGACGACACTGGCACAACCCGAATTGGCAAATACGTGTTTAACCACTCGTTCATCATCCCAGGCACCTTATGTATTGCCCTGTCCGTCGCGTTCGGTTTCGCCTTCGGCAGCGCACTGCTGTAGTGGGGGGCTACCTAGAACACCGCATAGAGAAACTGACTAAGTTTATGACAAAATCGAAGCGGTTAAGTCCATTCACCTGTCATAAACCTAGTCAGTAACTTGTACTGACACCGTTACCGCCGACGGTGGCACCCCGCGAAAGCTAAGTTCGCCGCGAGAGCCACCCCATCCGCAGCTTTTACTCAGTGCCGCCATCGCCGACAGCACCCGGCCAACCGGGGTACTCCGGTGTGACCCCGCCATAGGCAGGGCACATCTCCTGGAAAGAACACCACCCGCAGAGCTTGGACTTCTTCGGTACAAAGTCACCGTTTTCACCGTCGCGCACGATCGCCGACCACAAGTCGGCAATCTCCGCTTGGAAGGCCTCTAATTCTGTCGCGTTGGGACTCAGCACCAGGTCATCGGCAACCTTCAGGTACATCAACCGCAGCTGTTCCGGGATACGACCGGTGAGCCGCCACCACACCAGCGCGTAAAACCGCATCTGGAAGAGCGCCTCATCCTGGAAGCGAGGAGAGGGCTTCTTGCCCGTCTTGTAGTCGACAATCCGGACCTCACCGGTCGGGGCAATATCGACGCGGTCGATAAAACCACGAAGTGGCACTGACAATGGCACAGTCTGATCCGCATCCGGATCGATAACCAGCTGAACGAACTTTTCCATCTCGGCCGCATCGAAGCCCATGGGGTTTTCCATCATGAAATACCCCTTGAGCAGGCCGCGGCATTCGACCAGGAAGTCGTAGTAATCATCCTCCGGAACTAGCTCAATCAGTTCCTCGTCCTTTGCACGCATGTCCTCCCAGGTCGGCTTCAGCCGTTTCACCGCTGCGGGGTAAGTGCGTTCTTCACGGGGCCAGGCATGCATCTGTTCGAGCACAGCATGCACCAACGTGCCCTTGACCTGCGCGACAGTCGACGGCTCCGGAATCTTGTCAATCGCACGGAACCGGTACTTCAGCGGGCACTGGCGGTAGTCATTAGCTCTCGACGGCGACAGCGCCAACTTAGAGCGGCGGGAAGGTTGAACTGCTGACTTAGAACTTTGGGCATTGTCGGGCATACTAGCCAGGTTAGAGTACCGCCCGGATTTGGCTGCACCCGACATGACCCGACCCAACCAAACCGAACCAGACCCAACCCGACATGACCCGACCCAACCAAACCCCAAAAGGAGCCCACACACCTATGGCATTGAGCGGACCATTCCAAGTCGGCGACCGAGTCCAGCTGACTGACTCGAAGAATCGCCACTTCACCGTCATCCTCGAGGAGGGTGGCAAGTTCTTCACTCACCGCGGCACCATCCTCCACGACGACCTCATCGGCGCCAAGGAAGGCACCACCGTCACCTCCAGCGAAGGCACCGTCTACCTGGCCATGCGTCACTTGCTGGTCGATTACGTCCTGTCCATGCCGCGCGGTGCTGCGGTGATTTACCCGAAGGATGCTGCACAGATCATCGTCGAGGGCGACATCTTCCCAGGTGCGCGCGTGTTGGAGGCCGGCGCTGGCTCCGGCGCGCTCAGCCTCAACCTGCTCCGCGCCATCGGCGCTGACGGGCAGCTTATTTCCTACGAGGTCCGCGAGGATCACATCGAGCACGCGGAACGCAACGTTGTCGACTTCATGGGTCACAAGCCCGACAACTGGGACTTGCGCCTGGGCGATCTCAACGAGGCCTCCGTCGAGTCGCTCGGCGGCCCGGTCGACCGAGTCATTCTGGACATGCTCGCTCCATGGGAATGCCTGGACACCGTTTCGAAGGTGCTTCAGCCTGGCGGCGTGCTCATGGTCTATGTCGCCACTGTTCCGCAGCTAATGAAAGTCATGGAGGGCATCCGCGCGCAGAAGTGCTTCACCGAACCACGCGCCTGGGAATCCCTGGTCCGCGACTGGAATGTTCAGGATCTCTCCGTCCGCCCGGCGCACCGTATGCAGGCGCATACCGCATTCCTGGTGTGGGCACGCAGGCTTGCCGACGGCACGGTGCCTCCGCGCCCACAGCGACGAAATCAAAAGAAGCTCTAGACCCGCCGCTTCGCGCTGGGAGGTGTAGCCGTCGTAAAGCGTGATGCGACACACGGTCTAAATCGACCAAGCAACAACGGCATCTGGCCCTATGGGTAATCTGGGATACATGACAACGCCGTCTGACAAAATCCGTGATCTTGAGCAGAAGAACTACAACCTCGGCATTCGTAATAATCGCCTGGTTGAGCTGTTGCGGGACTCCCGTAACAAGCTAGAGCTACTGCGCCAAGACATGGAGGACATGCTGGAGCCGCCTAGCACGTACGGTATTTTCCTTAAGCCGGGGCCGGAGAAAGGCACCGCAGAGGTTTTTACCGGAAATCGACGGATGCGCCTGCGGGTGCAGCCGGAGATTAATGAGCGGGCGCTTCGGCCGGGTGCGCAGGTGCGTCTGAATGAGGGCTCGATAATCGTGGAGGACTGCGGTTATCCGGAAAGCGGCGACATCGCCAATGTTCGTGAGGTGCTGCCGGATCGGGAGCGCATTTTGGCCTCGGATACTCACGGTGAGGAATTCGTGGTGTCTCTGGCGGGGGATTTGTCGCCGAAGCCGGGGGACTCGGTGATGATTGACCGCAAGTCGGGCTATGCGTTTGAGGTCATTCCGAAGTCCGAGGTGGAAAACCTGGTGCTGGAAGAGGTACCGGATGTCACCTACACGGATATCGGTGGTTTGGACAGTCAGATTGAGCAGATTCACGATGCCGTGGAGATGCCGTTCCTGCAGCCAGAACTGTTTGAACAGTACAACCTGCGTCCGCCGAAGGGTGTGCTGCTCTACGGCCCTCCCGGCAATGGTAAGACGCTGATTGCCAAGGCTGTGGCTAATTCGTTGGCACGCAAGATTGCGCTATCCCGAGGCAAGAGCGAGGCGGAGGCGCAGCGGGCGCAATCGTACTTCTTGAATGTCAAGGGCCCGGAGCTGCTGAACAAGTTCGTGGGTGAGACCGAGCGTCAGATTCGCCTGATTTTTGACCGCGCTCGCGACATTGCCGAGGATGGCAAGCCGGTAATTGTCTTCTTCGATGAGATGGACTCGATTTTCCGCACTCGTGGTTCGGGCATCTCCTCGGATATGGAAAACACAGTGGTCCCGCAGCTGCTCAGTGAACTTGACGGTGTGGAGGGGCTGGAAAACGTCATCGTGATTGGTGCCACCAACCGCGAGGAGATGATTGACCCGGCAATTCTGCGCCCAGGACGCTTGGATGTGAAAATCCGCATTGAGCGCCCGAATGAGGCTGCGGCGAAGGATATCTTCCGCAAGTACTTGACTCCAGAGCTGCCGTATAAAGCAGCCGAGGTGGAAGCGCGCGGTGGGGTGGAGCAGAATGTCGCACACCTCATTGACCAGGTTGTTGAGCGGATGTACGCCAAGACGGAAGAAAACGAGTACGTGCGGATTCGCTATGCCGATGGCACCAGCGAAGTTATGTACTACCGCGATTTCAACTCCGGCGCGATGATTTCCAACATCGTCGACCGTGCGAAGAAGTCCGCCATCAAGTCGGTTATCGCTGGCGGCGAGGCTGGTATTAGCTTGGATCACCTGCTGTCTGCAGTGGCGGAGGAGTTCGCGCAGAACGAGGACCTGCCAAACACCTCGAACCCGGATGAGTGGGCTCGCATCTCCGGTCGTCCAGCGGCGCGCGTTGCCTCGGTCGAGGTGATTCGCCATGGCTAAATCCGCCGCCAGTTCTGCACAGTCGAACCGCTTCTTCGGCACGGAGATTGAGTACGGCATTTCCAGCCCGGACAACCCGGATGTCAGCCCAATTCTCACCTCCACGCAGGCCGTGCTCGCTTTCGCGCATGAGCAGGAGGAGGGCCTGTCGGGGCGCATCCGCTGGGATTACGCACCAGAGTCGCCACTGCGCGACAGCCGTGGTTTCGACCTGCGCCGTTACCACCAGCCACCGATTGTTGACCCGAATGCCGTCGGCGCTGCAAACCTGCTGGTGCAAAATGGTGCCCGTTTCTACGTCGATCACGCGCACCCGGAGTACTCCTCACCGGAGACGGCAACCGCCCGCGAGGCGGTTATCGCTGACCGCGCAGGTGACAAGATTATGCTGCGCGCAGCTCAGCTTGCCGCCGAAGCCACCGATGCTGAGGGCAATCCAGGTCCGATGCTGAAGCTCTACCGCAACAATGTCGATGGCAAGGGCGCCTCGTATGGTGCCCACGAGAACTACCTTTTCTCCCGAGAAACCGAGTTCGATGACATCGTCGCCGGTCTGACGCCGTTTTTCGTCACCCGCCAGGTGTTCACGGGCGCTGGTCGCGTGGGTCTGGGGCAGACGGGGCAGGAGTCGGGTTTCCAGATTTCGCAGCGCGCGGACTACATCGAGACTGAGGTCTCGCTGGAGACCACTTTGAACCGCGGCATCATCAACACCCGCGATGAACCACACGCAGACTCCGATCGCTTCCGCCGCCTGCACGTCATCATCGGTGATGCCAACATGAGCGAGGTCGCCACCTTCCTCAAGCTGGGCACCACAGGTTTGGTCATCGACGCCATCGAGGACGGCGTGCGTTTCGACGACCTGCAGCTCCGCAACCCCGTCGAGGCCGTCCATAAGGTCTCCCGAGACTTGACTTGCACCGAGAAGCTGCAGCTGGCAGACCATGTCACGTGGATGTCCGCAGTGGAAATGCAGTACGAGTACCTGCGTCGCGTGGAGAGCTACGACCAGCAGGGCGACGTCGTCAAGCTCTGGCGTGAAGTGCTCGACGTGCTTTCCGACGACCCCCGCAAGGCAGCCCATCTGCTGGATTGGGTGGCGAAATACAACCTCATGGAGGGCCTGCGTACCCGCCTGGGCGCGGGCTGGGACCACCCGAAGTTGGCGTTGATTGATATTCAGTACTCGGATATTGACCCTGCTCGTGGGCTGTACCATGCGCTGGTGCGCCGCGGTTCGATGCGCACACTCGTGACCGAGGAAGAAGTCGACCGAGCGGTTGAATACGCACCGGAGTCTACGCGTGCGTATGTACGCGGTGGCATTCTGCGCCGCTTTGGCAAGGATGTCGTCGCGGGCAGTTGGACCAGCTTGGTGGTGGACACCGCGGGGGTGTATCGGAGCACTCGTGACGTGGAGTCGCCTGGAATTACGCTGGCCTACATTACGCTGGATGAAGTTGACCGTTTCACTGCCGCAGAATGCGGTGACGTGTTGGAGTCTGCGGAGACAGTGGCCAAGGTGGTTGAGCATCTGCGTACTCTCGGGGCTATCCGCGAACAATAGGCACACATAGTGCAGTAATAGAGCAGTAATACTCAAAAGTTCATTTTTAAGGAGCAATATCATGGCTGGTAACACTCAGGTTTTCGGCGGCGGTTCCGGCGGAGGCGACGAGGAAGAGTTCGGCGAGGTCGCTGGCGGCGGTCAGGCTCAGGAGCACGTTGCAGCTGCTGACGACCTGCTGGATGAAATTGATGGTCTGCTGGAGAACAACGCCGAGGAGTTCGTGCGTTCGTATGTCCAGAAGGGTGGCCAGTAAAAAGTGACTGACCAGCAGGTAGGGCAGCAGGAGCCGGAAGCAACGCCGACACCGGTACCGGCACAGGCGTTGACCCGACGCATCACCGGTATTGAGACCGAGTTCGGCATCACTCTGACGCTGGATGGCTCGCGCCGTCTGGGACCGGATGAGATTGCCCGCTACATGTTCCGCCCGGTGATCGCTAAGTACGGGGCAACCAACATTTTCACCCCCAATGCTGGTCGTATGTACCTCGATGTCGGAAGCCACCCGGAGTACGCTACCGCTGAGTGCGATTCGGTCTCGCAGCTGGTAGCGTACGACCGCTCGGGCGAGGTCATCTTGAATGAACTCGCTGAAAAGGCTGAAGCAGAGCTTGCCGACGAGGGCATCGGTGGCAAGGTCTACCTGCTGAAGAACAACGTTGATACCGTCGGTAACTCCTACGGTTGTCACGAAAACTACCTGGTTGGACGTGAACTGGGACTGAAGTCCCTGTCCAAGCTGCTGCTACCTTTCTTGGTTACGCGACAGCTCATCTGTGGCGCGGGGAAGATTTTCCTGCCGTACCCAACCTCGCCGTATCACAACGATCCGATTCAGTACTGCTTCTCGCAGCGCGCGGATCATGTGTGGGAGGGCGTCTCCAGTGCAACGACGCGCTCCCGGCCGATTATTAACACTCGCGATGAGCCACACGCGGACTCCAACCGATTCCGCCGCTTGCACGTCATCGTGGGCGACTCCAACATGAGTGAGACGACGACTGCGCTCAAAATTGGCTCCACTCAGCTGGTACTGGAGATGATTGAAGCCGGCGTGAAGTTGCCGGACTTCGAAGTCGCCAACGAAATCAAGTCCATCCGTGCGGTGAGCCGCGATATGACCGGCAAGGCCGAGATTCCACTGCGAAGTGGCGAAACTGCCACCGCACTGCAGATTCAACGCGAGTTCCTGGACGCTGCGACGGAGTGGCTGAAGGTCCGCGAAGAAAACATGGTCAACGAGGACAAGGGCATTGCCGGTGCCGGCACGTCCAACGAAGAAATGAGCCGCATTGTCGAGCTGTGGGGTCGCGCGCTCGATGCCGTGGAAACCGGTGACTGGTCTCTCATTGAGCACGACATTGACTGGGCCATTAAGTACTCGCTCATGAAGCGCTACCTGGACCGCGGTCTAACGCTGGAGGACCCCAAGCTTCATCAAATCGACTTGGCCTACCACGACATCCGTCCCGGCCGAGGCATCTTCCGCGCGCTGGAAGCCCGTGGTATTGCCTCGCGGTGGATTACCGATGAGCAGGTCGCTGAGGCGGTCCGCATCGCACCGCCAACTACTCGTGCGAAGCTGCGCGGTGATTTCCTCGTTGCAGCCGAAGACTCCAGTTTGAAGACCGTAGTGGACTGGACACACCTGAAAATCTCCGGCGACGATCCCATCTCCACTATGCTCGGCGACCCCTTTGCCACGGAAAACGATGAGGTCAATGAGATGATCGAGATTCTGACGGCCGCGAAGAAGACCTCGGATACGGATTCGAATAACTAGTTCCGTCCCCGGAAACTGCCCCAGGAAAAGGAGCCCCACAGTCGTGTCTGTCTCACCGGTATCGGAAAACCCCGGATCCGCTGCGATCAGTGAGAACCAACGTCAGGTTCAGCTGCTGTTGGCGCTTTCCGACGACACCGGGTGGGTCAGCGAGTCGTGGATCTCCAAACATGTCGAGGGTTACTCCCGTGTTTCCGAGGATTCCCGGGCTCGTTATTTACGTGCGGACACCGCGGCACTCCTGGCAGCCGGGGTCCCGGTGGAGGTTTCGTCGTCAAGCGCGGGCGATAAGGTCAAACGTCTGCGCCTGAACAGACTACGGTGGCCCCAGCACGACCCCGAGTTCACTGAAGCGGAGGCTTCGGTGGTTTTCCAGGCGGCGAATGCGGCGTTTGGTTCGGAGGAGCTGAGCTCGACGGCTGTGGCGGCGTGGCGGAAGCTCGCATCGTTTGCGCAGCGCAGCGCCATTGCGAAGCCGGATGAGTCGGTGGTGGTGGCCGATGCGGTGGATATGAGTCGAGTGGATTTCAGCACACTGCTGACCGCGATGACCTCGCCGCGCCGGACAGTGGAGATGTGGTACTCCCGCCAGTACGGCGTGGATGATGAACTGCGCATGCTGGAGCCGTGGGGTCTGATTAACCTGCGCGGGCGCTTTTATGTGTTGGGCTTTGATCCGCAGCGTGAGGCCGCGCGTATGTTCCGGCTCAGCCGTATCCGCGATGTGTCGGATACAGGGACGTCGGCGACCCAGCCAATGCCCGATGGTGACTTGCAACAGATTGCGGAAAACATGTTGCACCGCGGTGGCAAGACCTATCAGGCGGTTGTTCGTATCGCTCCGAATACCTGCGCTGATGTGGTGATGAAAGCGACCGCGTTGGGGGATGGGCGCTACGAGCTGCCAGCGGCACCTGTGAGTGAGATTGTGTCCACAGGTTTGAGTTACGCACCGGATTTGATTGTGGAATCACCTGAAGAGGCACGGTCGGAGATTATTGCTCGGTTGGAGCAGGTACTCGCTCGCCATGGCGGTTCGAATGGTGCGAAGAACGCTTTGGAGGGCAACTAATGACAGTGCATGCAGCCCGGGAACTGGACGCAGGTGTCAGTGTCGACGAGTTGTTGGCGGTCGTACCGTACTTTTCGCAGCACCGTTCAATGACAGAGGCCGCTACCGAACTGGCCATACCTTTTGCCCGAATTCGGGCAATCGTGGAACAGATTGCAGATATTGACCAGCCGGGACTCCTCGGAGTGCGGGCTTTTGAAGTTGATTACCGCAACAGCTTTGATGTCCGTATTCGCCCTCAGGCAACGGTGCTCAGCCAGCCACGCGCGCTCACAGCCGAAGAAACCGCGACCTTGCTGCTCATCCTGGAAACCATCGAGGACTCCGCAGCCACCACTTCCTCCGAAGCCGCGCAGACGGCCGCGACAAAACTACGCAGTGCTCTGGGAACAAACGTCCCCATCATTGACTCGACCGCTGCGGAAAATGGCAAGGCCTTTTCCTTTTCTGAGCAGATTTATTCCGCGCTGCATCAGCGCAAGGTGTTGAAGGTGCGCTACCGGAATGCCTCAGGGCAGATTACAGTCCGTGAGCTTGACTGTGTCAACGTTTATACAGTTGAATCCACGACGTACCTCCGCGCTGTGGACCGTGCGCAGGAAGACCGTCGCCAGAAGAGCTTCCGCGTCGACCGCCTGGAGGCCGCCGAGGTCCTCGACACTCCCGCCGGTTTCCACCGCCCCGAGCCTGTCGATATCCGTGATCCCCACGCCTTTGGTACGGAAACGGGAACGTCCGAATGGGCAAGTGTGCTTATCGACGCCGACGCCACCTGGATCGCAGACTATGAACCGGTCTTCTTTACCGAAGATGAGGGAGAAGAAGAGGATACCGAACTGGTCTCTGACCAAGGCTTAGGGCAGTCGGAATCTGTCGCTGACGTGCCGATGTCCGACTTGGCCGCAACAGTCTCCTTTGTGCTCCGCCGTTCACCGAGCGTAACGGTCGCTGAGCCCTTAAAATTGAAAAACGCCGTTGTTGCGCGAGCCCGCGAAGCTTTGGCAGAGTATGGTCGAAACGACAAGGCTTAAATCAAAGCTTTAATCGCGCACGATGTGGCAACTTGCCACTTGTATTTGTATTCATTTGAAAGGTCTCTAAGCGGATGCCGAACCTAGGTCCCTGGGAAATCATCATTATCCTGGTCGTTCTTGTCTTGCTCTTTGGTGCAAAGAAGTTGCCGGATGCCGCACGTTCGCTCGGCCGCTCCATGCGTATCTTCAAGTCCGAAGTCAAGGAAATGCGCAACGATGACGAGCAGCAGGAGCAGGCTGCAATTCAGCAGGCTCCGCAGGCCCAGCCACAGCAGCCGTACCAGCCGCAGCAGCAGTACCAGCAGCCGGCACCGCAGGCTCAGCCGCAGCAGCAGTACCAGCCGCAGCCTGGCCAGAACAACCCTGGCCAGCCGCAGCAGTAGTAGAAGGCCGGTTGAAGCGTGACTTCAGCTACATCCACATCACGTCCTCGGAAGCGCCAGCGTAAGCGCAATCCCGAGGGCGTGATGACTATTGTCGAGCACATTCAAGAGCTCCGACGTCGCCTCGTTCTCGCCCTCGCTGGTATTGCCGTTGGCACTGTTGTGGGCTTTATCTGGTATCAGACCGCCTTTACCATTGGCCAGTTCCGCATACCGTTTACCTCGGTCAATGTTGGCCCTGTGCACTTTAAGTCCCTGGGTGAGTTGCTCAAGGATCCGTACTGTCAGCTTCCACCCGAGATGCGTCTCGGCGGCGGCGAAGGTGCGGAGTGTCGTCTGCTGGCGACCAGCCCGTTTGAAATGTTCATGCTGCGTCTGAAGGTCGGTGCGCTGGCCGGTCTGGTGATGTCGTCGCCATGGTGGCTCTACCAGATTTGGGCCTACATCACTCCCGGTTTGGTTCGGAAGGAACGCCGCACCACGCGCAGAGTTGTGACTGCCGCCGCGCTGCTGTTTGTCATGGGTTCCGTCCTGGCCTACTACGTTGTCGCCATCGGTCTGGAGTTCTTGCTCCAGATTGGTGAAGAGACGCAAATTTCTGCACTCACCGGTTCGCAATACTTCGGTTTCCTCTTGGCGCTCATCGTCTGCTTTGGCGTGAGCTTTGAGGTTCCGCTTTTCCTGGTCATGTTGAACATGGCCGGTGTCGTTACCTACGAGAGCATCAAGGACAAGCGCAGCATCATCATTATGTCGCTGTTCATCTTTGCGGCCTTCATGACTCCGGGGCAGGAACCAATATCCATGGTCGCAATGGCAACGGCACTGACGTTGCTGGTGGAAATCGCAATCCAGATTTGTCGTCTCCATGACCGTCGTAAAGCAAATGAGCGACCTGATTGGTTGGACGTCGATGACGAGCAAGGCTCCGGACCGATTACGGCTTCCGGTCCGATTGGCTCCGCCGGCGGTATCGGTGACGTGGGCGGCATCGACGCCCCGACTTCAGTAAGTGTGCCGACGTCGATTCAGCCGGGCGGCATGCCGACGGCATCAGCGGCCCCGACGACCTCCCCGGTCTCTGGCCCGACGCCAGTGAACGCTCCGACGCCGACGCGGGCATCCCAGATGCGTCCTACTCGCAATTCGCGTCCGCCACGGCCACACGGCATGATTCCGGAGACTCCGATGCCGACGCAGGACTTGCGAAATCGTCCGACGAGCGACTTTGATGATGTTCTCTAGCGCGGTTTATGACACTCTAGAGGCATGACTCTTCTCGGCGATTTCGTCAGCCAACAGGATTTCGATCTTGACGACTTTCAGCTCCGCGCCTGCCAATCAATTGAGGCAGGGCGGGGCGTTGTCGTCTGTGCACCCACCGGTGCGGGCAAGACCATTGTTGGCGAATTCGCTATTTATGCAGCTCTTGAGCGCGGTGGCAAGTGCTTTTACACCACACCTATCAAGGCGTTGAGCAACCAGAAGTACCACGACCTAGTCGAGGACTACGGCGAAGACCGCGTGGGCCTGCTCACTGGAGACACTTCGATTAACGGCGACGCAGACATCGTGGTGATGACCACCGAGGTGCTGCGCAATATGATTTACGCGAACTCACCGACGCTGAAGAAACTCACGCATGTGGTGATGGACGAGATTCACTACCTCGCAGACCGCGAGCGCGGCGCTGTCTGGGAAGAGGTTATTTTGAACCTCGACCAGTCCGTGGCCGTCATCGGTTTGTCCGCGACGGTGTCCAACTCCGAGGAGTTCGGCCGCTGGCTGTCCACGGTGCGCGGGCACACGGACGTCATTGTCACGGATCTGCGCCCGGTTCCGCTGCATCAGCACATGCTGGTGGGAAACCGGCTCTATCCGCTTTTCGAGGCGAAGTCGGACAAGGTCAATCAGGACCTGTTGGAGGCGTGCCGTCGTGCCGAGTTCGGCTACGGCGACGCTGGGGCCAGGGAGCGCTACCAGTACAAAAAGCACAAGGGCGGTGGACGCTCGTATAGCTGGGGCGATAAGGGGCAGCGCAAGTTCCGCCCGCCGAAGCGCGGCGATGTTATCCGCATGCTCGGCTCCATGAACATGCTGCCCGCGATCGTTTTCATCTTCTCCCGCGCGGGCTGCGAAGGCGCGCTGGCGCAGGTCGGTGCTACGCGCGCAGAGCTCACTGACCGGGATGAGCAGGAGCGCATCGCCAAGATTATCGATGACGGTGTTGCACACATTCCGAAGGAAGATCTGCAGGTTCTCGGTTTCCTGCGCTGGCGCCGCATTCTCATCCGTGGTTTTGCGGCGCACCATGCGGGCATGCTGCCTGCGTTCCGGCACATTGTGGAAGAGCTCTTTAACGAAGGCCTGGTCAAGGTTGTCTTCGCCACCGAGACGCTTGCGCTGGGCATCAACATGCCTGCCCGCACGGTCGTGCTGGAGAAGCTGGTCAAGTTCAACGGCGAAGCACATGTGGATCTCACGCCGGGTCAGTACACGCAGATGACCGGTCGCGCTGGCCGCCGCGGTATTGACACTGTCGGCAATGCAGTGGTGCAGTGGGCCCCGGCAATGGATCCGAAGGCTGTCGCAGGGCTGGCATCTACGCGCACATACCCGCTGATTTCCACCTTCGCGCCGAGCTACAACATGAGCGTCAACCTCCTGCAGACGCTCGGTTACGACGGCTCGAAGCGCGTCATGGAGCGCTCATTCGCACAGTTCCAGGCGGATGGCGACATCGTCGGAGTCGCCGCCGAACTGTCCAAGGCAAAGCAAGAAGCCGCGGCCCTGCGTGCGGAACTGCTCGGCAGGGGAGCCGACGCGCACGCTGAAGGGGCGGAGGCTGAGGGGTCGTCGTCAAGCGAGGAAGGCAGTTCGCGTGACGACGAGCGCCTGACCCAGATGCTTGAATATCTGGATCTGCGCGCGAAGCTGACCCAGGAGGAGAAGAACGCCAAGCGCCGCAATATTGAAGACCGCCACACGGAAACAGTGACCGCGCTGCGCAGACTCCGTCGAGGCGAGGTTATTCCTCTGCCGAAGGGTAAGAAGGTGCAGCTGGCGGTCGTGTACCGAGAGGACCATTCGAAGTCGAATCCACGTCCCGGTGTCATCAGTGTCGGCGGGTTCGTGGGGCGTGTAGAGCCGCATATCTTCCCAGCGGCGCCGCAGACGGTCGGCGCGATTAAGCTGCCTCGGGATGCGGACCGGCATCCGCGACGTGCGCTCGGAATTGTGCGCGCAGAGATTGGCCGCAAGGGGCTAAAGGGACCAAAGCGGCTGAAGCGTCGCACTGGTGGCAACTCGCCGGCGGTGAGGAAGCTGCGACAGGAGCTGCGCGAGCATCCGCTACATGGCGATCCTGCGGTGGAGACGATGGCTCGTCACGCCGATACGCTACGGCAGGCCGAGGCGCATGTGGCCAAGCTGCAAAAGCGCGTCGATTCCGCCTCGGATACGTTAGCGCGCACATTCGACCGCATGCTGCAGTTGCTAACACAGATGGACTACGTCGAATGGCCGGAGGGCGCGGAGCCGACGATTACCGAGGAAGGCCTGCGGCTGGCGCAGATTCACAACGGCTCGGATCTGCTGGTGGCCACGTGTCTGCGCCGCGGTATTTGGGATGATCTGGACCCCGCGGAACTGGCCGGTGCGGTGTCGAGTTTGGTCTTTGAAAACCGCAAGGCCAGCCAAGGCAGTGACGAGGTGCCGACCGAGCCGCTGGCCAAGGCGCTGGGGAATACTTATCGCATTTGGGAGGAACTGTCGGAGGATGAGCGCCGTTACCGGCTGCCGCTGACGGACTTGCCGGATATGGCTTTTGCTACGGCGATTCATCAGTGGACTGCGGGCGCACCGTTGGGGTACTGCCTGCAGGCAGCGGCCGAAAGCGGCGCGGAGCTGACCCCGGGCGACTTTGTCCGCTGGTGCCGTCAGGTCATTGATCTGTTGCAGCAGATTAAGAAGACCGGCTACTCCACGGAGATTCGCGACAATTCCGCCGAAGCTATTCAGGCGATTCGCAGGGGCGTAGTGGCGCTGAACAATTAGTTGCCGGTTACGTTGGTCAGCCGAAGCCTCGCCGCCCCGAGGCCACTCAACCGGCGACGGGCACAGGCCGACGGGTACAGTTGGCAACTATGAGCAACGGTATCTTTAGCTTTGACATCTATCAGCAGCGTCTGGATCGCACTGCGGAGCTTCTCCGCAGCCGCAATGCAGACGCTGCAGTCTTTGGAACCGGCGCTGACCTGCAGTATCTCATTGGTTCTGCGGTCACTTCGCATGAACGCCTGACGGCGCTGGTGGTCACTGCATCCGGCACCACCACACTGGTACTGCCCGCCGTGGAGCGCGGGGATCTGCCGCTGTGTGCAATCGGTGATCTCAACGCCGATGTGGTGTTGTGGGAAGACGGAGAGAATCCGCACCGCATTGTCGCCGACTTGGTGGGCCACGTGGGCACCCTCGCAGTGGGAGCCTCTTTGACCGCTGACCACTTGATTCCTATCCAGGATCTCACCGGAGCCAAGACTGTGTTGGCCGGAGACCTTCTGAAGGAACTGTTCATGCGCAAGGACGCCGCTGAGATTGATCAGTTGCGCGAGGCCGGCGCCGCTATTGACCGCGTTCACGCTCGAGTGCCGGGCATGCTGCGCGCAGGTCGCACTGAGAGCGAGGTCGCCGACGAGATCTCGGCTGCCATCCTGGAGGAGGGGCACGTCGCCATTGACTTCGTCATTGTCGGCTCCGCTGAAAATGGCGCGAATCCGCACCACGATTTCTCCGACCGCGTCATCGAGGAAGGTGACGTGGTGGTCGTCGATATCGGAGGCACCTTGCCGCTTGGCTACCACTCCGATTGCACGCGCACCTATGTCGTCGGCAAGCCGGGGGAGAAGGAAGCTGCAGCGTGGGCGGCTCTGCGCAAGGCGCAGGAAGCTGCCGTGGCGGCGGTGCGCCCCGGTGTGACGGCTGCAGAGATCGATGCGATTGCGCGTAATAGCCTCACCGCTGCGGGCTACGGCGAGTACTTCATTCACCGCACTGGTCATGGCATTGGCCTGTCCACGCATGAAGAGCCGTTCATTATGGCTGGCAATGAGCTCAAGCTCGAGCCTGGCATGGCGTTTTCGGTGGAGCCGGGTGTGTACCTGCCGGGTGAGTTCGGTATGCGGCTGGAAGACATCATCGTTGTCACCGAAGACGGCGGAGAATCGGTCAATAATGGTCCGCACGATTTAATTACCGTCTAATCGAGGTTTAGAGGAAAGGTATTTTCTAGCGCATGGGACACGTACTCGTTCTTGGTGCCACCAGCGAGATCGGCGGGGAAGTTGCCGCGCGACTGGCCAACCACAACACCTTCACGCTCGCTGCGCGCCGCACTGAGGCGCTCGACGGCATTGCCGGTCGGCTCATCGACTCCGGTGCCGTCGCGGTGCACCGCATCCACTTTGATGCCGATGACATCGCGGCACACCGCCAGTTCGTCGAGCACGCCTGGCAGCACGGTCCCATCGACACGGTGATTGTCGCGTTCGGTATCCTCGGTGATCAACGGAAGTGTGAGGAGTCCGGCGAGGCTGCTGCGGCAGTCATTCATACCGACTTCACAGCACAGGCATCGATTCTCACTGAGATTGTCGCGCGCATGGAGTCCGACATCGCCTCCGGCACGCTGCCTGTGCGCGATAAGGTCGCGGGCCGCATCATGGCCTTTTCCTCTATCGCAGGTGCCCGCGTGCGCCGCGCCAACTACGTCTACGGTTCGGCGAAGGCCGGTCTCGATGGTTTCCTCCAGGGCATGCAGGACCGCCTGCGCGGGAGCCATATTCAGCTGACGATTGTCCGGCCGGGCTTCGTCATCGGCCGCATGACCGAAGGCATGAAGCCAGCGCCGATGTCCTCGCGCCCCGCCGAGGTCGCGGAGGCCGCCGTCACTGCTTTCGACGGTCGGAAGCCCCACGTCTGGGTGCCGCGTAAATTGGCATTGCTCGCACGCGCCACACATCTGACTCCGCGCTGGATTTGGCGGAAGATGCCCCGATGAGCCCAAAGCTTCGCGTCGTCGGCATCGGCTGCGACGGGTACCCTGGCCTATCCGCCCGCGCTGTCGAGGCGTTGTCGTCGGCTCGCCGCATCATTGGCTCTCCCCGTCAGCTCCATTTGCTTGCCGACGTCAACCTGGACGCCGACCTCTCACCTTGGCCAGGTGGCTTCTGGAAGGATTGGCGGGCCACCCTGGCAGATATTGACCCCGCAGTCGATGTCATCCTCGCCAGTGGCGATCCCATGTTCCACGGTGTCGGCGTGTCCCTGGTCCGGGAGCTCGGCCGTGGCGCCGTGGAGGTTATTCCAGCGCCATCGTCAGCCTCATTGGCCTGCGCTTACCTCGGCTGGCCCTTGCATGACACTCCGGTGATTTCGCTGGTGACAGGCGAGCCGGGGCTACCTGGTGCCGCGCGTGTCGTACCGGTAGCGGATTCACTACGGCCCTTCCTGGTGCTGTGCCGAAACGCGGACTCAGTGAAAGAGGTCGCTACGGTTTTAGCCGACCGCCCAGACACCAAGCTCACCGCGCTGACCAATCTCGGCGGCACGGAAGCTACAGGGCTGCCGGAGTCCGTTGCCGCAGGCACGGTGGCGAACCCACCAGTTCCAGCTGGCAACCTCACGGTGCTGGCGGTGGAGCCGTCGGGAAGCGCGCGCGGCTGGCTGCGCGACGGTGACTTTGATTCAGATGGCCAGCTGACGAAGGCGCCGATTCGCCAAATGACGGTCGCTGCGTTGGATCCGCGGCCGGGAGCGCTGCTGTGGGATGTCGGCGGTGGCACGGGGTCGATTGGCATTGAGTGGGCTCGGCACGGCGGACGTGCGGAAATTTTCGAGCGCGATGCTGTTCGTGCAGAGCGAATTGCTAAGAATGTGGCGGCTCTGTCTGGCAATGTGACCGTCCACCGCGGAGCGGCACCAGCGGTGTTGGCGGACTCGAATCTTCGCCCAGATGCCATTTTCATCGGCGGAGGTCTCACTGCTGACGGAATGATTGAAACCTGTTGGCAACGCCTTGCCCCGGGAGGCACCATCGTCGCAAACACCGTGACGCTGGAGTCGGAGGCTCTGCTGTGGCAGGCGCGTCGCGACTATGGCGGGGATGTCACCCGGCTTTCCGTGGAGCGCGCAGGTGCAGTCGGCAGTTTCACTGCGTGGCGCCCTACGTTGCCGGTGGTGCAGTGGGTGGCGGAGAAGCCAGTAGAGCCTGCGCTACCATAGACGTAATTTCTCTGTCTAGAAAATATTGAGGACTCTGTAACTCACAATGACTGTGTATTTCATCGGTGCAGGCCCGGGGGCAGCGGATTTGCTGACGCTGCGCGCGGACCGGCTTATTCGTTCCTGCCCAGTGTGCCTTTACGCGGGATCGATTGTCCCGCCTGAGGTGCTGGAACACTGCCCCGAAGGCGCAGAGATCATCAACACCGCGCGAATGCCGCTGGATACCATCATCGAAACCATTCAGGCAGCGCATGCGGCGGGCAAGGATGTCGCACGCCTGCAGTCCGGCGACCCGTCGGTGTGGTCGGCGCTGGCAGAGCAGGTTCGTCGTCTCAGCGAGCTCGGCATTGACTACGAAATCGTTCCGGGTGTGCCGGCATTTTCCGCGGCGGCGGCCGCTCTGGGCCACGAGCTCACGGTGCCAACCGTTGGTCAGTCAGTGGTGCTGACTCGTATCTCCGGGCGCGCTTCCAAGATGCCGGAGGGCGAAACCTTGGAGAACTTCGGTCGCACGGGCGCGACCCTGTGCATTCACTTGGCCGCCCACGATATTGACCGTGTGGTTGAGGAGCTCACCCCGCATTATGGTGAGCACGGCCCGGTGGCAGTGGTAGCTTTCGCATCCCGTCCGGAACAGGTTATTCTCCGCGGTACGCTGGCTGATATTGCGCAGCAGGTCAAGGATGCAGGTGTGACTCGTACGGCTGTCATCATTGTCGGCAAGGTGCTCACCGCCGAGGCGTTCCCGGATAGCTACCTCTACAGCGATGATCGCCCACGCGATGAATACGGACGGACCATCCCATGCGTGCACTAATACTGGGTGGAACTGCTGAAGCCCGCGCCCTGGCCAAGCGCCTAGTGGGCGAGGGCTGGTTTGTCACCTCTTCACTGGCCGGTCGCGTTTCTAACCCGAAGCTGCCCGTCGGCAATGTCCGCATTGGCGGTTTTGGCGGTCCCGCAGGACTGACTCGGTGGCTCATCTCCGATGCCACTGAAGTCATCATCGATGCCACGCATCCGTATGCAGAACAGATCAGCGAATCTGCTGCTGAAGCTGCCCGAGCCACCGGTATTCCGCTTGTTGCGCTGCATCGCCCTGCGTGGGAGAAGCAGCCTGGCGACAACTGGATTGAGGTGTCCTCCATGCAGGAGGCCGCGGACGTTGTTGCCGACCGTTTCTACAGCCCGTTTCTCACTATTGGCCGTCAGCAGCTTGCTCCATTTGCCGGTGATTCCAACGGCCGTTACCTCATTCGCTGTGTGGAACAGCCCGCGCCGCCGCTGCCGAAGAATCGGAAGATTATTCTCAGCCGTGGGCCTTACGATGTCGCAGCGGAGCGCAAGCTCATGCGGGATTACGCCGTGGACTGCGTGGTAACCAAAAACTCCGGTGGTGCTGCTACTTACGCCAAGATTGAGGCAGCCCGCGACCTGAAGAAGCCGGTCGTTATCGTGCAGCGCCCGCAGCTGCCCGGCGCGGATATCGCCACCGTCGCCACAACGGTGGATGAGGCGTACAACGCCGTCATCCGCCGGGCATAGCGGCTAACGCAGCAACTCGCCAGTTCCGCTGGTGCCGCCCTCACCGTAGTGGCGTGCGGTGTAGACCCGAGTGGTCTTGCCGGCACGATACGCCTTTGTCGACGACGAACCAATAATCACCATGGTCCGCATATCGACGACATCCGGGTCGAACTCCGCCAGCGTGGTCACGGTGACGTGTTCCTGCTCCGAGCCGACTGCCCGCGCCACAATCACAGGCGTTGTCGGCTCGCGGTATTCCAAAGCCAAGGCACGCAGCTCTCGAATCTGCCATCTCCGCGACTTGGAGGCCGGGTTGTAGACAGCAAACGCCATGTCCGCACCGGCTACAGCACGCACTCGCTTAACGACGACCTCCCAGGGCTTCAACCTGTCGGAGAGACTGAGCATCGCAAAGTCATGGCCAAGGGGAGCACCCACTCGACTTGCGACAGCCTGAGCAGCAGTCATGCCCGGCACGACTCGAACTGGAATGTTTCGCCACATATCGTCGTCAGCGACTTCCAGCACTGCGGCCGCCATGGCGAAGACCCCCGGGTCACCGGAACTGACCACCGCAACTCGACCTCCACGCTTGGCTATATCCAGCGCCATAGTGGCTCTCTCTGCCTCTACGCGGTTGTCGGAGAGGTGGCGGCGTTGCCCGGCGCGCTCAGGAACCCGGTTGATGTAGGTGGAGTAGCCAACCAGATCCGTGGCCCGGGCCAGTTCCTCAGTGACTTCTGGGGTGGTCCAGCGCTCCGCACCCGGGCCCAGGCCGACAACGATAACTTCACCGACCGCTGGGGTAGCCGACTCAGTCGCCGTATCGGTGGCTACACCGGTCGCCACATCATTAGCTGGCTCTGATGCTCCAGATACGCTCCGTTCAGTGCCGTAGACAGCGGAAGGCACGACGGCTACTGCAAAGTACGGAACTTTCTCCGGGTCTGCATCGACCAGCGGGTAGCTGGTGTGCTCATTCATCGTTGCTCGCTCGACAACGTAGGCGCGCTCGAGCATGCCTGCGGACTGCAACGCTGTGCGCACCTTCTCAACGTTTTTCCCCAGCTTCATAATGACTACACAGTCTGAGGCGTCAAGAACCGCAGCGATGCGCTCGGAATCAGCGGTGGCGGGAACAACGCTGACGATTTCGGTAGCCTCGCCGAGCGGCTGACCAATCTCTGCTGCCGCCGCAGTAATGCTGGCCACTCCAGGGACAATCTCAGTGGGAAAGTCCTCGCTGAGGGCGTGATGCAGATGCTGGTACGAGCTATAGAGCATCGGGTCACCGAGCGAAAGAACTGCAACACTTCGTCCCTCGGCCAAGTGCTTGTGCAGGCGAGCAGTGGCCTCTGCATAGAAACCGGCGAGCTGCTCGCGGTAGTCGACTGGGCGCCCGGTGGTCACCGGGTATTGCAATTGCTCTTCCACGGCAGCGTCGTCACGCGCGTCAATCAGTTCGGCGGCGATTGAGCGCGCCGTGGAACGTCCGTGAGTTCCTGCATGGTAGGCGATGACATCGGCTGTGCGGATGATGTCGGCACCGCGGAGTGTAATGAGACCTGCGTCGCCGGGACCGAGTCCGACGCCGTAGAGATGACCAGGCTGAGCACTGTAGGAGCCGGACATGGTTTAGATGATCTCCTTTGCGGTGGCAATGGCATTGAGGGCAGCACAGGTGATAGCCGAGCCACCGCGACGGCCGGTGACGGTGATGTACTTCAGCTCTGGGTTTTCGGCACCGGAGTCGATAGTGACCTGCTTTGATTCCGCGGCACCGACGAAGCCCACTGGCATGGCCAAAATGGCAGCGGGCATGGGGAAGGAGCCCTCATTAATGCGGTTGAGCAGGTGGAAGAGGGCGGTGGGAGCGTTGCCGATGGCGACAACCGCGCCCTCTAGGCGTGGCTTCCACAGCTCCACGGCGGCAGCAGTGCGCGTGGTGCCGAGTTCTTGAGCCAGCTTGGGGACGCGCTCATCACGCAGCAGGCAGATGACCTCGTTGTCAGCAGGTAAGCGCTTGCGGGTAATACCCGAGGCGATCATGTTGACATCGGTGAAGATAGGAGCGCCTTCCTCGAGAGCCTGGCGAGCTGCGCGCACAGCTCCCGTGGAAAAGACGATGTCCTTGGTCAGGTCGGTCTGACCTGCTGCGTGAATCATTCTGACAGCGACGGTTTCCTCATCGGCATCGAAGCGGGAAAGATCGCTTTCTTCGCGAATGATGGCAAACGAGTTACGGTAAATATCCGCACCGTCGGTGTTGTACTCAAAGCGCTTCATAGGCTTAAAGCCTAGTCCACAGCAGTGACTTCGTATTCTCCGTCCCCGGTGGCGAGATAGTCGAAGTAACCGCCCTTGGGCTTGCCGCAGCGACGCTCACAACCGGAGAAGTGCACGCGCCCCTCGGGCAGTCGGCCATCGGCAATTGCGTGAGAAGCATCGCCGCGGGTGTCAGCCAGAGACTTTTTGCAGCCGGGGCGTCCGGTGCAGGCGCTGACGCGCAGCCAGGTGGACTTCCGGTCGAAGATCAGGCCATTGGGCGCCAATACCTTGACGACCTGTTCGGCAACTTCCTCTTCCAAATCGTGCAGAATCAGCGAGTACCACGGAGTGACGTGCACAGGAACTTGCGTATGCGAAATCGCACGGGCCAGACGCGCCGGGAGGACGCCAAAGCGCAGGCCAGCGGCCAGGCTAACCAGGCCATCCGGCTGGTCAATCCAACCGATCTGGCGGGACAGCCCGGCGGTGGCATCAAAGCTCTCAGCCGGGGTCGGCTCCTGGCGACGGACTCGGGCGCCCAATTCCTCGATTATCGCATCGGCAATGCGCTCGGCCGCATTGGCTTCCGCGATGCGCCAGGCTGAACCACGGCTGTCATTCCACACCTTCGCTGTGGTGATGAGAGCCTCCACGACGTCGTCACGCGAGACGACAATCCCCGAGGTCGCGCCGCCAATGATGAGTTCAAACGTGTTCTCATCATGGGCGACAACGCCGAAGTCGGGGCGCTCACCGAGCACGTCACCGCGGCCGTCGTCGAAAGCCATGAGTGTGCGACCTGGCAGTGTTGCCAGCGACGGCTCCGCGATGAGAGCCTTGTCGAACTCTTGAACCAGGTCACGCACATCAGCTTTACCGCCGACGCGACCGGACAGCGGCGACTGAAGAACGTTGCGTACGCGGTCGTGGCTGGTGGAGGGAACCAGCTTCTCTTCTTCCGCGGCATCGGCGAATGCGCCGGTGTTGGTGATGCCACGGATCTGAACATTGCCGCGGGAAGTGAAGTGAATATCACCGTCGCCGAAATTCTCGGCCAAATCGGCGAGTACGGCGAAGCCCGGCGCGGGAAGAAAGCCTCCGGGGAAGCGCAGACGACCAATTGCGCCATCAGCTGCGATATGAACCTTGCGGCTGCCGGGGCAACCGTCCTGACGAGTGCGGGTTCCTTGATCAGATGCAGTCATACTCTCAAGAATACGCAAACACACACAGAGCTGAGCCCCCGAAAACAGGGGCACATTATCCGACTCCTTTCCAGCCCAACGAAACCCTTCTGAAGTGGAGTTTTGATACCCCTCCGCGAAAAACATACAAATTCTTCACTAAAATCCACCGATTTACCTTTTTAAAACTTTATTGTTTTCATAACCTAACTTCCTCTGAATTAAGGGAAGTTTTCATTGGGTTTTCAATCTGGGGTTATTCAGGAGATTTCATGCCACATCACGACGCTGAGGCACTCACGCACGAGGCACACGACACCGTCGGCACCGGCCGTGCCTCGACACAGACACGCTCTGCTTCACGACGAAACCGTCGCACCATCCGAACGGGAATCGGGGTAGCGCTAGCAGGTCTTATGACCATCGGCCTGGCTACACCTGCAAACGCACAGCCACTAAACATCCCAGGCCTATCGGATAGTGGGCTGGCGGATAAGGTGTCGTCGTCAAGCGCAAACCGCGAACTGCCTGGTTTCGGCCATGTACCGAACCCGAATATGGAAAGGCTACTCGGCATCGAGAAGGACGATGAGGAGTCTGACAGCGAGGACGCAGGTAGGCAGCTGACCCCGGAACAGGCACGCGTGGCCGCAGCCTCGCCGCTGAATTCTCTGCCGCTGACCCCGTCGCGCACGGCAAATGCCGGCACGCTGGTCAGCAGCGAGGATGCCGAGATGATGGTGAACGACAAGCTGTGGAATGTGGATGCCAAGCGTATTCACTACAACTCCACGGATTCCCTCGGCAATCCCAGTGTGGACACAGCCCTTGTGGTGACTCCGAAGACGGAGTGGAAGGGCAGCGGTCCGCGTCCGGTCGTGGCAATCGCTCCGGGCACGCAGGGTGGCGCGGAAAAATGCGACCCATCAATCTCCTCACAGACCGGCCTGAAGATTGAGTTCGATCCGTTGGACATTATTGCTCCATACGAGACGATTCCGATGGTCGCGAACTTGAAGCGAGGCGCGACTGTGGTGATGATCGACCACCACCGCAATGCCCAGGGTAACCAGGACTACGTCGACAACATCGCCTCAGCACAGTCGCTGTTTGATGCCGTGTCTGCCTCACACGAGCTCGGCGTGGACAAAAATGCGCCCGTGGGAATTTATGGCTACTCCCAGGGTGGCTCCGCAGCCGCTGCAGCTGCTGAGCGTGCAAGTGTCTACGCTCCGGAGCTCAACGTTGCCGCATCTGCCGCCGGTGGCCCGCCGTCCGATCTTGCAAACGTCCTCGACCAGATTGATGGCACTACGCTGACCGCCGCGATTGCACTCGCAATCAATTCTGTCCTGGATAAGGATCCGGAGCTGCGCCGAGTCCTCAAGGAAGAAATCAGCCCCGAAGGCAAAGAACTGCTGGACAACGTGGGCAACTACTGCGCGGGTGGCTTGGGTTTCCATCACTCGTTTGAAACCACTGACCAGTACACGACTAGCGGTGAGTCACTCAGCGAGATGATTAAGCGCTACGAGCCGGTACAGAAGGAACTCGCACGCCAGCGCGTCGGCAACTTCGTCCCAAATGCGCCGGTGTACCTCTACTCGGGTGAGCATGATGACATCATCCCCATCAACCAGGTTCGCAAGCTGCGCGATTCCTGGCTGAATCTCGGCTTCACCGACCTGGAGTACGTCGAAAACACGACTTCACCGGTGCTACCGAAGACGGGCATTAACCATATCGTTCCGATGCTCGCGGAACTGACTAATGCCACCGACTTCCTCTGGTCCCACTTCCCAGATCAGCCGGCGGAGCAGTCGCTGGAACTCTAGCAATAGCCCCTGCAGTAGAGTGATGGAGAAATCCACTGCCATGCCGCTGACGAGAAGCTCGGTGAAAATCCGCACGGTCGCGCCACTGTCACAGTCAGACCTCGTCATCGGTTAGAAGGCAGACTCCCGCCGACCGGGGACGCGTTGCTCCCCAGGAAGTGAATGACTACACCGTGATTCTGCTGCTGTCGACCTCGGATACCGACCTTCTGTCCGCCCGCGCGGCCGCTCA
Source organism: Corynebacterium sp. HMSC077G07 (assembly GCF_001809225.1). NCBI lineage: Bacteria > Bacillati > Actinomycetota > Actinomycetes > Mycobacteriales > Corynebacteriaceae > Corynebacterium > Corynebacterium sp. HMSC077G07. The sequence continues at coordinate 40,793 of NZ_KV796515.1, forward strand.
GGCCAACCCGGAGGTGTCCTACCGTTGGGCAAACCCGGCGCGTCTGCTCGACGATGATTTGCCCACGCTTGCCGACGGCGCCGATGTCGTCATCATCCGACTTCTCGGTGGCCGCCGCGCCTGGGAATCCGGCATCGACTACTTTGTGAACTCCGGTATTCCCACCGTCCTCGTCTCCGGTGAGCAGGCACCCGATGCCGAACTCACCGAGTATTCGACAGTTCCCGCAAACGTTGCCACGCAAACGCACATTTACCTGGCGGAAGGCGGCGCAAAGAACCTCGCACAGCTGCACAATTTCCTGTCGGACACACTGCTTCTGACCGGTCTTGGCTTTGAAGAGCCCACTCGCATGCCGGCCTGGGGTTTCCTGGAGCGCGACTCCAAGGTGGCCACGGAAGATTCCCGCGGCACCGTCGGCATTATTTACTACCGCGCCCAGCACCTGGCGGGAAATACGCACTACATTGAGGCGCTTGCTGACGCGGTCGAGGCTCGCGGCTACGTCGCCAAGCCTATCTTCGCCGCGTCCCTGCGCACCGCCAGCGATGAACTGCTGGCAGAGCTAGCTTCCTGCGACGCGCTCATCACCACGGTGCTCGCCGCTGGCGGCAACCGCCCGGCACTCGCGCAGGCCGGCCAGGACGATGACGGCTGGGATGTCGCCGCACTCGCAGACCTGAACATTCCCATCATCCAGGGTTTGGCCCTGACTTCGTCCAAGGCGGCATGGGAGGACAACGACGAAGGTCTGTCGCCGCTGGACGTCGCAACACAGGTCGCCGTCCCCGAATTCGACGGCCGCATCATCTCGGTCGCGTTCTCGTTTAAGGAAATCGACTCCGACGAGCTCATTTCCTACGTCCCGGATCTCGAGCGTTGCGACCGCCTGGCCGGCATCGCCACCCGTTACGCCGCGCTCCGCCACATCAACAACGCTGACAAGCGCGTCGCCGTCATGCTCTCTGCGTACCCGACCAAGCACGCCCGCATCGGCAACGCTGTCGGTCTGGACACACCAGCATCCACGTTGAAGGTGCTGCACGCGCTTGCCGACGCCGGATACAACCTCGGCGACACCACCAAAATCCCCGGATATGCCACCGCCGAGGATGGTGCCGATGAACCAGATGCGTTCATGCACGCCATCATCGAGGCCGGCGGCCAGGACCCGGACTGGCTGACCGAAGAGGTTATGGAGGCAGCCGAGCTTCGCCTGCCCGCTGCCACCTACGAGAAGTTCTTCGCTACCTTGCCGGAAGAACTTCGCTCCGACATGCAGGACAAGTGGGGTGCCGCGCCGGGCACCCTGTACGTCCACCCGGATACCCAGGACATCTACATTGCGGGCCTGACCTTCGGCAATGTCGTGGTCATGGTGCAGCCACCGCGCGGTTTCGGTGACAACCCGGTGGGTATCTACCACGACCCGGATCTGCCGCCGACGCACCATTACCTGGCCTGCTACCGCTTCCTGTCGCTGCCGCAGGCGGAGGGCGGTTTCGGCGCCGATGCCGTGGTTCACATGGGCAAGCACGGCAACCTGGAGTGGCTGCCGGGCAAGACCGTCGGCCTTTCCGCTTCCTGCGGCCCGGATGCTGCCATCGGCGAGCTGCCAATGATCTACCCCTTCCTGGTCAACGACCCGGGCGAAGGCACACAGGCCAAGCGCCGTGCTCACGCCACGCTTGTCGACCACCTCATTCCGCCAATGGCCCGCGCCGAATCCTACGGTGACATCACCCGTCTGGAACAGCTTCTCGACGAGCACCAGAACATCTCCGCCATGGATCCGGCCAAGCTGCCGGCCATCCGCCAGGAGATTTGGACGCTGCTGACCGCCGCGAAGATGGACCGCGACCTCGGCTGGGACGAGCGCCCGGACGAGGAGGTCTTCGATGACATGCTCATGCATGTCGACGGCTGGCTCTGCGAGATTAAGGACGTCGCCATCCGCGGTGGCCTCCACGTGCTCAGCCAGGCACCGGAAGACGAATCTCTAATCGGCACTGTGACCACCATGTTGCGCGCCCGCCAGCTGTGGGGCGGCAAGCAGACCCTGCCGGGCCTGCGCGAAGCTCTCGGCCTGGCCGAGGACGGCACCGATGAACGCCACGCTGTGGACTCTATCGATGCACTGGCTACGGCGCTGGTAACCGCCGTGGTGAAGAATCCCGACCAACCGGTGACACAGATCGCGGCTGATGTGCTCGGCTCCGAGGAATTTGCCGATATCGCGGCACCAAACGGCCTCGACCAGGTCGTCGAGCTGCTGCAGTTCACCCGCGACGAAATTCTCCCGCGCCTGGCTGCTACCAGCGAGGAGATCCCACGCATTCTTTCTGCTCTCGATGGCGAATTCGTCCCGGCTGGCCCCTCCGGCTCACCGTTGCGTGGCCTGGTCAACGTGCTGCCGACTGCCCGCAACTTCTACTCGGTTGACCCCAAGGCGGTGCCGTCGCGCCTGGCTTGGGAAACCGGTGTTAACCTCGCCGATGGCCTGATTGAGCGCTACCGCGCCGACCACGGTGAGTACCCCAAGTCGGTTGGTCTGTCGGTGTGGGGCACTTCCGCCATGCGTACCTCGGGCGATGACATCGCCGAGGTGCTCGCGTTGATTGGTGTGCATCCGGTGTGGGATGACGCATCTCGCCGTATTGTCGGCCTTGAGCCGATTCCGCTGGAGGAGCTGGGCCGCCCGCGCATTGACGTGACCGTCCGTATTTCCGGCTTCTTCCGTGATGCGTTTCCGCATGTTATCGACCTTTTGGATGATGCGTTTCAGCTCGTCGTCAAGCTTGATGAATCCGATGAGGACAACTACGTGCGCGCCCATGCGAAGGCCGACCAGCAGGAGCGCCCGCGTCGCATCTTCGGTTCCAAGCCGGGCACCTATGGAGCTGGCCTGCTGCAGCTGATCGATTCCGGTTCCTGGCGCGATGACGCGGACCTGGCAAAGGTCTACACGACCTGGGGTGGCTACGCCTATGGCCGCGGTGTCGATGGGGAAGAGGCAGCTGACGACATGAAGACGGCCTACCGCCGTATTCAGGTTGCCGCGAAGAATGCCGATACCCGCGAGCACGATATCGCCGACTCCGATGACTACTTCCAGTTCCACGGCGGCATGATCGCCACGGTCCGCGCACTGACGGGTTCCGCTCCGGAGGCCTATGTGGGCGATTCCACCCGCCCGGACGCCGTGCGCACCCGCACCCTGCACGAGGAGACGCGACGCGTCTTCCGTGCCCGCGTGGTCAACCCACGCTGGATGCAGGCAATGCGTAACCACGGCTACAAGGGCGCCTTCGAAATGGCCGCAACCGTCGACTACCTCTTCGGTTACGACGCGACGGCGCAGGTCATGGATGACTGGATGTACGAAACGCTTACCGACGAGTACGTTGCGAACCCGGAAAACCGCGAGTTCTTTGAACAGTCGAATCCGTGGGCTCTGCACGATATTTCCGAGCGCCTGATGGAGGCCGCCGAGCGCGGTATGTGGGAAAACCCCGACCAGGAACGCATGGATTTGCTGCGCCAGACCTACCTGGATACAGAGGGCGACTTAGAGGAGCGAGCTGACCGGTAGGCGAGCGCCAGTCGTCGTCTAACCGGCCGATAGCCGTAACCACTTGCTCATCTAGTGGCGGTTACACTGGGGAACTATGAGCAAGTGGTTCACAATTATTTACCTCATCGCCGAGATTGCGGCCTTTATCGCACTTGGTGAATGGATTGGCTATGGCTGGACCGTCCTGCTGGTTCTGGGTCTATTCATTCTGGGATTGGTTTTCGCCGCCATCGAGTTCAAGCGCATCTACCAGAAGTTGCTGCTGGATACTTCTCGTACTCTTACTGAGTACGGACAGAAGCATCCGGAGGAGGCAATCAAGCGCTCGGCAAAGGGCGCGGGACACTTTGTGGCTGACTCGGCAATCCTGTTGGTTGGCTCTTGGCTGATTGCCCTGCCGGGCGTCGTCTCCACGGTTGTTGGTTTCCTCATGGTGCTACCGCCGACTCGCTGGCTGATTCGTAAGAGCGGATCGGTGGCGCTGCTCAACGGACTCCGCAACTTCAGTGACCGCAGCATGATGGTGGTCTCTCAGTACGGCATGAACCCGGGTGCTCCAGGAACTGGCGCTGGTGCTGGCGGTTTTTCGGGTTTCCCTGGATTCTCTGGTGGTTTCCCGGGTGCGGATGGCAAGGCCTTCCCACAGGATAAAATCGTCCCACCGGCACCGGACAACGCCTGGGATGATGACCAGGACGACAGCGACAAGCGCTAACTCAAAAACTCGCAAACGTAGAGAGTTCTCTTATACAAGTGCACACTAACCGCCAAGCGCGCTCCAGCGAGCACGGGAACGTCGCTCAGAAAGACGCTTCGAAAGACATTCTGGAGAATCCGAATCGCTGGCAGGCGCGCTTTCGCGCGCTTACCCCACTAAAGCAGCGCCTCGTTCTCGCCTTCATTGCAATCCTCGCTGGTGGATTGCAGTTCTTAAGCTATGCGCCCATGAGCTGGTGGTGGACGGCCTGGATCGGCCTCGCCCTGCTCATTTTTGCCTTCTTCTGCGCAGCCGATTGGAAATCCAGCGTAGTGGTGGGCTTCAGCTGGGCAACAGCGACGGCTCTTTTCTCACTGCCGTGGATCGGCTCCTTCGTCGGCATTGGCCCCTACGTGGCGCTCTCAATTGTGCTGGGACTGCTCGCAATTCCGGCGGCGCTTGCGATGTGGCTGATTGCCCAATCCAGTTTCCCCCTCGCGCTGAAGCTCCCTGGCATGGCCGCTGCGCTCGTGGCAGGGGAGGCGCTGCTAGCCCGCTGGCCTTTCGGAGGCTTCCCCTGGCTCCGCGTTGCCTGGGGGCAGGTCGACGGCCCGCTGGCCCCAGCAGTGGCAATCGGCAGCACTGCATTGGTCACTTTCCTCGCTGCTTGCGTTGGTGCGGGACTGGTCGCGCTCACGCTACGTTCCTATGCAACCTCCGCTGCGCTTTTGGTGGGAGCGTTATTCGTCGGCTGGGTTCTTCCTGCGTGGACCCAACCGCTGCCTGAGCCTACGGCCGCTGACAACACCCGTGTCGCGGTTATCCAGGGCAATGTTCCGCGCCTCGGTTTAGAGTTCAATGCCCAGCGCCGCGCAGTCCTGCAAAACCACGCCGATGCCACCAATGAGCTGGCCCGACGTGTCCACCAAGGTAAGGAAGAGCAGCCGGACATCGTCATCTGGCCCGAAAACTCCTCCGATGTCAGCCCGTTTACGGATGGGGAAGCGGCACGCATTATCGAAAACGCCGCGATGAATATTGGCGCTCCCATCGTGGTCGGCACCTTTACCTACACCAATGGGGTGCAAAACACCATGGTGGTCTGGGATCCGCAGACCGGCCCCGGCGACCAGCACGAGAAAATCTATCTCCAGCCCTTCGGCGAGACCATGCCATTCCGCGAACTGCTACGTCACTTTTCCGACATGGTCGCTCACGCCGGAGACATGACTCCGGGCAACGGCGATGCCGTGGTTACAACGCCAGGCACCGATGGTTTAAAGAAGGTCAATCTAGGCGTGGCCACCTGTTACGAAGTGGTCTTCGATGGCGCCTTCCGCAACGCGGTCAACCACGGCGCAACCATGCTGGCCACGCCCACAAATAACGCCACCTTCGGTTTCACCGACATGACCTACCAACAGCTGGCCATGAGCCGCATGCGAGCCATGGAGTTCCAACGCTCCACGGCCGTCGCCGCAACCAGCGGTGTGAGCGCAATTGTGGATGCGCACGGAGACGTCGTAAAGCAGAGCAAAATCTTCGAGCAGAAGGTACTCACTGAAACTCTGCCTCAGTACGCCCACCTGACTTTTGCAGCCCGCTTCGGGACGTGGATTGAAGGTCTACTGACCGCATTCGGTATTCTTTGTGTGGTTGGTGCCGTCCTGCGTCGCCGTGGCGGAGATGCCAGGGCAGGCGCAGATGAAGTTGATGGCCGGGATACTGAGCAGAACATGCACTAAGGAGAATCACGAGTGACTGCCCTAAATGAGTCGACGCTGGTTGTCATTCCCACTTTCAACGAGCGGGAAAACCTGCCGGGCGTGATTGCACGCCTGCGCGCAGCGGAGCCTCGCGTCGACATTTTGGTTGTCGATGACTCTTCACCAGACGGCACCGGTGAGCTCGCCGATGAAATCGCTGCCGCTGACAAGTCGGACAACGGCGAAGAGCACATCTACGTCCTGCACCGCGAGGGCAAGGGCGGTCTCTGGGGTGCGTACCGCGCGGGCTTCGCTTGGGGTCTCGAGCGCGACTACGAGGTTCTCTGCGAGATGGATGCCGACGGCTCCCACGCACCAGAGCAGTTCCATCTGCTGCTGGAGAAGCTCGAGGACGGTGCCGATGTCGTCATCGGTTCCCGCTACATTCCGGGCGGCAAGACCGTCAACTGGCCAATGAGCCGTCAGGTTCTCTCCCGCGGCGGCAACCTCTACATCTCGCTGGCGCTCGGCGCGGGCATCTCGGATATCACCGCTGGCTACCGTGCTTATCGACGGGAAGTTCTCGAAACCCTTGACCTCGAGAACATTGGCAAGGCTGCGTACCTGTTCCAGACCGAGCTCGCTTTTGAGGCTGTACAGGCGGGCTTCTTGGTGGAGGAGGTTCCGATCACCTTTACTGAGCGCGAGTACGGCGAGTCCAAGATGGATGGCAGCTTTGTGAAGCAGTCTCTGCTGCAGGTCACCAAGTGGGGATTCAAGCACCGCTCGCAGCAGGTAAAAAACCTGGGGTCGGAGATTGGTCGCCTGGCTGGTCACGAGTTTAAGCAGCGATTCCGCAAGTAGGGCTAGGGCAGCCCCAAAGATTGCGGCCTACCTGTGTGGAGACGGGCTGCCTGTATGAATGGGGGCTGCAAATGTGAAACTGACTTAGTTTATGACAGTTTCAGGCCATTTTTCAGGCCATTTTTGTCATAAACGCAGTCAGTAACTCGGCTCGGCCCGCCGCAGCCAGGCACCAACGAAAAATGGGTCCGAATAAGGAGCAAAACCTTATCCGGACCCGAATTTCAGTGTTTGATTGACGGCTACAAAGCTCTAAAGCTCACTAGCGCAAGCCAGCTCAAACCTTAAGCGTTCTTCTCTGCTTCTTCGGCTTCCTTCTGAGCCTTCAGCAGGCGAGCGGCGTTACGACGACGCTTGCGCAGCAAGTCAACGCGCTCATCCAGCAGCACGTCGAGCTCCTCGATGGAGCGACGCTCACGGAGCATGTCCCAGTGAGTCCTCGGCGGCTTCACCGGCTTGGCTTCAGTGCCTTCGCCTTCAACCAGCTCACCAATTTGGCCATTCTTGCACAGCCATTCACCTGGAATTTCCGCGTCATCCGCGAATGGGACCTCGAAGATCTCACCGGATTCAGTGCGGTAGCGGACCATCATTCGCGGCGCGAGGTCATGATCGCGATCGGTCTCATACGAAACGGCGCCCATGCGACTGCCACGAAGAACTCGATCTGCCATGTGGAACGTGCCCCCTTTGGTAGAAATACTAGACCACACATTATAACGCCTTAATCTGTATTCATGCCATAATTGACTTCTGTGTCAGATCAAAAGCCGAGCACAACTACCGCCAATTGCCAGTGGTGTGGCCGCGAAATGGAGGTCGCTATCCGCGGTCGCCGTCGCAAGTTCTGCAGCCAAGCCTGCCGGCAGCGTGCGTACGAAAAACGCACTGGCGTAGCAAAAGGCGCTTCCAGGCCGATTGCCGAGCGAATCAATTCGGATCTCACGCTAAAGACCGCCACCGATGCCACGAGCAGGCCGGCGGGCGATGACGTCGTAAAGCGAATAGGGGACGGGCTCTTCGAAGTACGTTGTCTCGCCGAAGACTTGCGCACCGCGCTTGACGACGGCATGGAGACTGCCGTCCTGCAGGAGATTACGCAGGAATTGATTATGAAAACGCGCGAGGTGGAACGGTTTATCCCATAGCGGATTAAAAGGATAGGATGAGCACTATGAATTCTGGTGTCCGTAAGTCAATTATTACTTTGATAGCCGTTGCAGTTGTTGCGCTCGCAATTGTTATTGTGGGGCCAGTTTTGTATCGCGTTTTCACGCATGAAGGGGTGCGTACAGAGGATTTCGAGGCCACGGAGCTGCCTGCAGCAACAACTGATGCGAATGGCACCTGGAAGATTATCGGTGGCGATAACTCACAGAACACCTCCGTTGGTTTTACTTTTAACGAGGTACTGCCGGGCAGCAGGCGGACGACGTCCGGTTCCACTCACGATGTCACCGGTGAGCTGAAGGTTGCTGACAACAATCTTGAGGACGCATCCGTTGTTGTTGATATGGCAACTCTGACTAGCGATATTGAACGTCGTGACATCAATGTCCGCAACAATATTTTCAGCGTTGAGCAGTACCCAGAAGCTAAGTTTGAGCTTGCAGAACCACTCGATATTTCGAGCATTCCAGATAACGGCCAGTGGGCGAATATCGAGATTCCGGGACGCCTGACCATCCGCGGTGTCACCAATGATGTCACCGTACCAATGAAGGCCGCTCGTACCGAAAACTTGGTTTTGTTGTCGGGCTCTTTGCCAATCAACCGCCTGGATTACAACGTGCGCCTGCCACAGTTTGTAGCTGCATCCATCGAGGAGAACGGCGAACTCAATCTGCGCATTGTCGCAGAGAAGCAGGACGCGTAGGACGCGTAGGTTTCGCGGCTGGCAGACACAGCCATCTAAAGAGAATCGCAGTAGCGCTAATCCAAAGAGGCTTATAGCCAGCGAAAATACACCTCGATTCGTCACTGTGACGCAATAAAGCCATTTAGTCACACACCACAGAAGTCCTGCCAAAAACAATTTTGGTAGGCCAGTTGGGAGTCACAACGATATGAACACCTACGAAGCAATGCTGCTCGCACGAAAGGTGCGAATGGTACTACTGATTATCTTCATTGCATTCGTGGCCTACAAGGGCGCGTGGTGGCTCGTGGCTGTCGGCATACTCCTGATTGGCATGACGCTGTGGCAGAACAAGCGGCTGCGGGAAGAGATTGCCGTCCGCAACGCGGATGAGCTTGCAGCGAACGCCAAGGACAATGAGCAATAATCCCGACGGCATAGATCAAGCGCCAAGATAGAACACGGCAGCAGAAAAGCGGCGGCGGAAAAAGCGGCAGCCCTGGAAATTCAGAAAACCCCAGGGCCAACCACTTTCATTATTTGTCCGATAATATACATTATGACATTTTGCCCTTAGGATCCCGTCCTCCCCATTACCGCCGATGCGCCATTACCGTCAGGTCTAAGGAATTTTTAGTAAGATTTCTCGCATGCCTGAACTCTCAGACACATCCAGCAGCTCAGACAGACCCAATGCGTCCGACACATCAGATAGCTCTGGCTCGTCCGACGACCCAGAGCCTCGCGCCAACGTTGACGGGCTCTCTGTAGCCGCAGTAAGCGCAATCACCGCAGCAACCGCCGCAGCATCCCCAGCGAACGCAGCGAACACTTCAGGTGATGCCGCGTGATTGTATCCGCACTCATCGTCTTAGCGGTCTTTCTATTCCTCGTTTTCGCCAACGCAATTTTCGTTGCTGTCGAGTTTTCCTACCTCACGGTTAACAGGAACGATGTCAAGAAGGCCGCAAACGCCGGCTCAAAGTCCGCATACTTAGTAGACCGTGCTCTATCACGCACCTCTACTAACCTCTCCGGCGCACAGCTGGGAATTACGGTCACCAGCCTCGTCGCTGGTTTCCTGACCGGTCCTTCCCTCGGCGTCCTCCTCGAAGCCGCATTTGGTGGCACTAGCATCTCTCCCGCCACCGTCACTGCAATCAGCACTACGGGCGCTTTCATTATCGCGACCTTCACTCAAATGGTCTTTGGCGAACTCGTCCCCAAAAACTGGGCCATCGCCGAGCCCACTAAAGTCGCAAACCTCGTGGTCAGGCCACAGAATGCCTTCATGTTCGCATTCGGCTGGCTGGTCTGGCTACTCAACAGCGCGGCTAATTGGGTGCTCAAACGGCTCGGCTTCTCCCCTGAGGAAGAGGTCGCCAGTGCCAGGACCGCGGAGGAACTCCGTGCCGTCGTCACGCGCTCTAGCGATGAAGGAAAGATTAACCCGCAGACCGCCGAGTTGGTGGCACGATCGATTGAGTTCGGCGAGCGCACGGCGGCTGATGTGATGACGCCACGCACGCAGATTATCTTTATCGAAAATCAGAGCGTCGCAGAGATGCTGACGGTCGTCGCAGATTCTGGACATGCACGCTTCCCCGTCGTCGGCAACAGCGTCGACGACATTCGCGGCGTGGTGCATTACACCGACCTGCTCAGCGTGCCACACGCACAACGCTTGACGACGTCGGCTGCGAGCCTGGCCAAAGATGTACTCGTGGTAAACGACTCGACCACACTTGATCCGCTGATGCGTCAACTGCGTGAGGATGCATACCAGTTCGCAGTGGTTGTCGATGAGTACGGCGGCACGGACGGCATTGTGACGTTGGAGGATCTCGTCGAGGAAATCGTCGGTGAAATTGACGATGAACAAGACGATCGTTCGTTGCTCTACAGCCGGATTAGCCCCAATACGGTGATTGTTTCCGGTCTCATGCGCCCTGATGAGTTGGGAGAGATCCTAAACCTGGTCCTGCCGGAGGGCGAAGAATCCGACACTATTGGTGGATTTATCACCGAACGCTTGGATCGCATGCCTCGCTTCGGCGACACGATTACGGTCGAAGCCACCGACCACGAAAACCTCGATGAGGAGAACTTGCCTACCACCGCTGAAGTTGCTTTTCGAGTCGAGCGCATGGCGCGTCACCGCGTTGGCCGTATTCGTGTCCAGGTGGACCTCGCCGGCAACAAGGTCACGCGCACGGATGAAGGCGCTGACCAGGACGGCACCAGTCACAACCACGTCGAGCACAACAGCGAAAAGGAGGGCTAGAACATGCCACTACTTACTCTTATTTTGCTGTTGGCCCTCAATGCCTGGTTTGTCGCCGCTGAATTTGCGATGGTCTCGGCTCGCCGCGATCAAATTGAACCGGATGCCGTCAGCGGCTCTACCAGCGCAAAGTACGCGCTGCGCGGTATCGAAAACGTGTCGGTCTCCCTGGCGGCAACACAGCTGGGCATTACCGCCTGTTCCCTGCTCATCGGTGCCGTCGGCGAGCCTGCGATTGCGCACTTCTTCGAGCCCTACATGACAGCGCTGGGACTCCCCGCGGGCACCGCCCACGTGGTTGCGCTGGCGTTGGCGCTGCTGATTGTCACTTTCTTACACATGGTTGTCGGCGAAATGGTGCCGAAGAACATCGCTATTGCGGCCCCCAGCCCGACGGCGAAGTTCGTGGCTATTCCGCTGTATGTGATTGTGCGGGTGCTCAATCCGGTTATCTGGGCGATGAATACGACCGCGAACATCGTGGTTCGCAAGATTCTTCGCGCCACTCCGAAGGACGAGGTCGATTCCTCCTTCACCGCTAGTCAGGTGCAGGATTTCGTCGCCGAGTCCGGGCGTCAGGGCCTTCTCGACAATGACGAGCTCGCGCTCCTCCACAAAGCTCTCGGCTTCGAGCATCTCACCGCCGCGGATGTCACTATGCAACTCGACACCCTCGTTACCATTGGCCCCGACGCCACCGTCGCCGACATCGAAGAGCTCAGCGCACGCACGCGCTTTTCCCGCTTCCCCATCACCGATGCCGATGGCAGCTTCATCGGCTACCTTCATGTCAAGGATTTGCTCTCGCTTGACGACGGTCACCGCGACCGACCCTTCCCGCGGAATCTGATTCGCACCTTCGCAAGCGTCAGCCCGGATGCCAAGCTCCAGACGGTCATGCGGCTGATGCAGCGCGAGCAGGCTCACTTTGCCTTGGTGACGGAGGAAAATAGTACTTCGGAGAACTCTGTCAACGGAATCGTTGCGCTGGAGGACGTACTAGAAGAGCTCGTCGGCGAAGTCCGCCAGGCAACAGCCTAGCGCGTGCGCCGACGAGCCCCGTCGATTCCAGCTGGTTACTTGCTGCTGAAAGCTTGTTAGCTAATTACTTCAGTGCAGCCAGTGCGGAGTCGTAGTCCGGCTCCGTGGTGATCTCATCGACCAGCTGGTTGTAAATGACCTTGCCCTCTTCGTCAGTGACGACTACGGCACGAGCAAGCAGGCCAGCGAGCGGGCCATCCTGCTGGACAACACCGAAGGCTTCGCCGAAGCCGTGGCGGAAGTCCGAGGCAACCTCAACGTTGTCCAGGCCTTCTGCAGCGCAGAAGCGGCCGAGAGCGAACGGCAGGTCACGCGAAACATTAACCACGACGGTGTTGTCCAGCCCAGCAGCGTCCTCGTTGAAGTGACGCACCGAAGCTGCACAAACACCGGTGTCTACCGACGGGAAGATGTTGTAGACGACCTTCTTACCAGCGAAGGTCTCATTGGTGACCTCGGCGAGGTCACCACCGGTGAGGGTAAACTCCGGAGCCTTGTTGCCCACCTGGGGCAGGTCTCCGGAAAGCTGGACTGGGTTGGACTGAAATGCGGTTTGTGTCATAGCGCCCTTTTTACCGCCTTTCGTCCGGATCCTCCAGGCTGTTTCCTGGAAATCAGTAGAATCGTGACAGAAATGAAATTCCGGGCCGCAGTATCTTGAGCAATCTTTCGTACCTTGCGGTCCGGGCCACGCTATTCAGCGGGCCCCACGTTTAAACTCCGAGGAAAGGCAGCCATGAGTTTGATTACCGCAATTGTGTCCATCGATGTCGAAGCTGACAAGATTCCGGAGGCCGCCGAGACCATCGTCGAGATCGACGGCGTGACTGAGGTCTACTCCGTTACTGGTGACTGGGACTTGGTCGTCGTGGTGCGCGCAACTAATCACGATGATTTGGCGGAAATCATTCCAAATCTCATCAGCAAGGTCGACGGTGTTATTCGCACTCAGACTCAGCTGGCTTTCCGCACCTACTCTCAGCACGACCTGGAAAGTGCATTCTCCATCGGGCTGGAGTAGCCGCGGATTCTTCCACCGAGCCGTGCGGTATGCGGGAGCTACTTAACCACTTCCGCCATCGCGCGGCCTGCCTGGCGGCCACTGAAAATACAGCCGCCCAGGAATGTACCTTCCAGCGCGTTGTTGCCGTGAACGCCACCGCCACCGAAGCCAGAGGCCTCGCCTGCAGCGTAGAGCCCCTCAAAAGGTGTTCCGTCCGGGTGCAAGCACTGGCCGTCGAGGGTGGTCTCGATGCCACCGAGCGTCTTGCGGGTCAGCATGCGCAGACGAATAGCAATCAGTGGGCCGTTCTTCGGATCCAAAATCGGTGATGGCGGCACGGAGCGGATGATCTTGTCCCCGAGGAAGTTCCGGGCCACGTTGACGTAATTGACCTGGTAGTCCTTGGAGAAGGGATTACCGGTCTGCATATCGCGCTGACGAATCTGCTCCTCGAGCTTCTCCAGGTCAATCTTCGGCGCTGCGGCTCCGGACTCCCCGCCCGAGCTCGCCTCCACAATCTCGTTCATCCCCTCGACCAGCTTTGGCAGATTGTCGGCAACCACCCAGTCTTCGCCGTTGTCCATGAACGCCTGAATAGGTGCGGCAACACCAGAGGTCACCTTGCCAATCAGCTTCTTGATCTCCTTGTCGGTCAGATCCGGATTCTGTTCTGAGCCAGAGAAAATAAACTCCTTGCCCACGATGTTCTTATTCAGCACAAACCAGGAATACGAGTGTCCGGTGGCCAGAATGTGCTTCATCGTGCCGACAGTATCGGCGCCCGGAATATATGGCGCTGGCAGGCGGCTTCCTTCTGCGTCAAACCACATGGCCGACGGCCCCGGGATGATACGGATACCGTGATTCGGCCACACGGGATTCCAGTTCTTCATGCCCTCGGTGTAATGCCACATGCGGTCACGGTTGACGAGGTTTGCGCCGGCCTGCTCTGCAATCTCGATACCACGGCCGTCAACATGCTCTGGCACACCGCAGACCATGTCCTTCGGCATCTCGCCCAGGCGCTCGGTCGGCCAGCACTTACGCACGGCTTCCAGGTTGCCGCCAACACCGCCCGTCGCAATGCACACGGCCGACCCGCGGATCTCAAAGTCCTCCCCTGTTTCCTCGCGTGACGACGCCACTCCTCGCTCTAAAGATTCACAGGGAACCAGAATCTTGCCACGCACGCCGACGGCGCGGCCATCTTCGACAATCAACTCGTCAACGCGGTGGCGATGGCAGTATTCCACCAGCCCCTTCTTCGCAGCTTCAGCGACCGGCTCTGCGAATACGCGGACGATTTCGGGGCCTGTGCCCCAGGTGAGGTGGAATCGGGGTACCGAGTTGCCGTGACCGTCGGCACGCCCTTCACCGCGCTCAGCCCACCCGACGACAGGCAGGAACTTCACGCCGAGATTGCGGAGGTAGTCACGCTTCTCCCCTGCCGCGAAGTTCAGGTAGGCCTTGGCCCACTTGCGTCCCCAGTTGTCTTCCTCGCGGTCGAACTGCGCGGAGTTGAACCAGTCAGCTTCAGCGAGCTCGCGGTTGTCCTTGACTCCCAGGCGGCGCTGCTCTGGCGAGTCGACGAGAAAGATTCCTCCCAGCGACCAGAAAGCCTGTCCGCCGAGGTTGTTGGCATTCTCCTGATCGACAAGGATGACCTTCTTGCCGGCCTGCGTGGCCTCATACGTCGCGACCAATCCGGCAAGTCCGGCGCCGACGACAACAATGTCTGCAGTACGTGTGGTGCTCTGTGCGTTCATAGTTTCGTTTTTAGACCCTAAACATCACCTTTGAGGTGGTTTTGCCTAAAAACGTGATTTATTTTTACAGGCATTATTTATCTGGCGAATTTCCAACGCGCCCGGAGCCGCCCACTGCTAGTGAGGCCTGCGTGGCGCATGCACGAGCTCGACCTGTACGAGCGTGACTTTCTCTGCGCGCACGAGCGCTTCAAACAGCGACAGATAGTAATTCCACATCCTCCGGAACACTCTGTCGTAGCCGATACCAGCGGCTTCGCGCGCATGCGCCGCAAAGAAATCTCGCTGGAGCTGCAAGGTCGTCGCGAAGTGCGCCGGAATGTACTCTTCCGCCGCGATGCGCAGGCCGGTTTCCCGGTCCACCATCTTGCGCAGCTCTTCCATGGTGAAAAGCTGCAGCTGCGGCCACACATAAGCGCGTACGAGGTCCAAGCTGCGCTCGGCGAGCGCATCGAATTTGTCCGTCGCTACCACCATTTGGACGACGATGGTGCCGCGGTCGACAAGCAGACGCTCGGCGCTCTTCAGCCAGCGCAGCGCACCTGCACGACCGAAGGTCTCCAGACGCCCGACGTTGATAACCGCCTCGAAGTCGGACTCGAATTCGCGTGGCGACGGAATGTTGCGATCCATCTGGATCACATCGACCGCGCCGCGCAATCCGGCTTTTTCCACCCGTTCCAGCACCGTTTCGGTGTGGTCATCAGAGACGGTAATAACCTCCGCGCCCGCTCCTCTTTCTGCAGCCCGAAGGGAAATTTCTCCGCCTGCCGACGGCCATTCGGCGACACGGTCTCCGGCCCGGACTCGAGCAAGATCGAGGATGTGCTCAATATTGCGCACCTGGGCATGCAGAAAATCGGCACGCGCGACGGATTTCGGGGCATCGACATAAGTCACGTCAACTGACCAGTGCGAGGGAACCCCACCCTTGCCAGCACCACGGGCATAGTTTTGAATCTGTTCCCGCGACGAGGTTCGCACTCCGGAGGCGAACAGGCCGGAACCGCCCATCAGCAATTCGCCGGAATAGAGCTCGAGCAATGAGGTCGGCAACTCTCCCGCCATATCTGGCCCATCGAGACGCGGACGTGAACGCGCGACTTTCATCAGACCACGTGCCAGCGGCCCCAACGAAGCAATATCAAGCTCGGCGCTGAGCAGTCGGCTGAGAAGCTCTGGCAAATCATCACTGGACCATTCGCCCGCGAGATAGGCCTCCCCCAATCCGAGCCATTCTGAATCAGCTAGTCGAGAATAGAAAACAGGATCAATGACGCTGAAAACGACTGGACGAAACGATTCAGAACTAGTGGGAGATTCACTGCCGCCGCTAGAGCTGGCACCACCGACTCCGTCGATAGCCAAATCGGCGTCACCCGTCGACCGAGTAATGAAAGACTCCCCGACAAACTCACCGGATTCAACCAGTTCAATGCCGTTATCCTGGCAGAGTCGCTCAAAAGAGCGTTCCATCATTTCGGCACGTTTCGCTAGAAAACGCCCCTCTGGAATACGCGCAACCCGAGGCCATCGCTCTGCGTCAATTGCCTGCCGGCTTGCCGAATTCACCCTGCCCGAACCTCCTAACAATCGCGCCGCATAAAGGTACGAATAACGAACTGAGTTTGCTCTCGCAGCCTACCGCGCAGGGACCCAGAATAGGCGGTGGCGCACCGAGAGGATTACTATTGTGGCTTGCCGGCTAAAAGCCGAATCTAAAACTTCGAGAACTTTCAAGTCTGTGAGGAGAAAATACATGACCGAGACTCCGTACCGCCCGCACTCCGGACGCCCGCACGTGGTCGTCATCGGTTCGGGTTTCGGTGGCTTGTTCGCGGCGAAGAAGTTGCAGGGCGCCGAGGTCGACGTCACTCTCATCGACCGCACTAACCACCACCTGTTCCAGCCACTGCTCTACCAGGTAGCAACGGGCATCCTGTCCTCGGGCGAAATCGCTCCGTCCACTCGTACGATCTTCGACGGTGTTCAGAACGTTCGTGTTGTCAAGGGCGATGTCACCGACATCGACGTCGAAAAGCAGGTTGTGACTTCGGAACTGGGTCACCAGACTTCCAAGTGGGAATACGATCACCTCCTGGTTGCCGCTGGCGCTGGCCAGTCCTACTTCGGCAATGATCACTTTGCCGAGTTTGCTCCGGGCATGAAGAACATCGACGACGCACTCGAAATCCGTGCCCGCATCATCGGCGCGTTTGAGCGCGCCGAGCTGACCAACGATCCGGCTGAGCGCGAGCGCCTGCTGACCTTCGTTGTTGTCGGCGCTGGTCCGACTGGTGTTGAGCTTGCTGGCCAGCTGGCCGAGCTGGCTAACCGCACCCTCGCATCGTCCTACCGCAGCTACAACCCGCACGCTGCACGCGTCGTCCTGCTCGACGGCGCACCACAGGTTCTGCCGCCGTTTGGCAAGCGTCTGGGCCGCAAGGCTCAGAAGTCCCTGGAGAAGATGGGCGTCATCGTCAAGCTGGGCGCGATGGTGACTGACGTCAATGAAGAGGGAGTCACCTACAAGAACATGAAGGATGGAACCGAGGAGTTCATCCCGTCGTTCTGCAAGATTTGGTCCGCCGGCGTGTCCGCTTCCCCGCTGGGCAAGATGATTGCCGAGCAGACTGGCGCCGAGACCGACCGCGCTGGCCGTGTCGTTGTCAACGAGGACATGACAGCTGGTGGCTACAAGAACGTCTACGTCGTGGGCGACATGTCCAACCGCGAGAACCTGCCGGGTGTTGCTCAGGTTGCTATTCAGGGTGGCGAGTACGTCGCCGCCAACATTGCAGCTGAGGCCGACGGCCGCGATGTCGCAGAGCGTCAGCCGTTCGAGTACTTCGATAAGGGCTCCATGGCAACCGTCTCCCGCTTCTCCGCAGTGGTGAAGATGGGCAAGGTTGAGGTTACCGGCTTCATCGGCTGGATTCTGTGGCTGGCCGTCCACCTGATGTTCCTGGTGGGCTTCCGCAACCGCCTCGTCTCCTGCGTCAGCTGGGGCCTGAACGTCCTGGATCGCAACCGTTGGCAGATGGTTTCCACCCGCCAGCAGATGTACGCACGCAACGCCATCGACCGCCTGGCCGAGTTCAACAAGGACAAGGCTGAGCAGGATCTGCCGCTGGAGGTTCGCGACACTCGCCGCGAGCACCGCGCAAAAAGGAACAAGTAGTTAACTTGCAGGTGGCCAGATTAGAAAACAGCTAATCACGACAAGCCACCTGCGAGCTTCCTACCAGGCCCGTTACCACCTATAACGATTTGCTACAGCGGCTTGTCGAGTACCGCAATTCGTAGGTTGGTGCGGGCCAACAGTTTTTCATCTGCCTTGCGGGTGTGCTCAATGCGCCACAGTTGCATGGTGCGCCCCAGGTACTCTGGCTCCGCCGTGGTAACGATTACCTCGCCAGCCCGGGCGGAGCGGTAGAAATCGGTGTTATTGTTCACACCGACGACCGGCTTCTTCGCACCGCAGGCAACGAAACCAGCAATAGAGCCAGCAGTCTCACCTAGCGAGCAATAAACACCGCCATTGGCTAGGCCCCACGGTTGCAGGTGGTCGGGCCCGACCTCGAGCTCCATCTGAATTCGCTCCGGCCCGACATGGACAAACTTCGTGCCCAGCAAGGTATCTAGACCGCCGATTCCGTTATCGCCCAAGGTGCTGTTAAAAACAGCCAGCTCCTCATCGCTCAGCGCTTCCTGGCTAGCCTTCGTCGCCAGTGTCATATAATCGCGCAGCGCCTTCCTCTTCGCCTGCTCGGCGACGGAAGCTGCAGAGTTAGAGTCCTGTGAACTGCCATTATTCGCAATAGTCTCGTCAGTCATGCCAAACATTGTGCCAGCGCACGCCATCACTCGTGGCAGTTTCAACGTTAAAAGCAGTAACAATTTCTGAGTCCCAGATACAACGAACCCCGGCCAGGCTTTAAGATGGTGGGCATGACCGATAACAATGAACTCGCACAAATTGGTGTCGTCGGGCTCGCCGTCATGGGCTCGAATATCGCACGCAACTTCGCCCACAAGGGACACACCGTTGCCGTGTACAACCGCAGTCCGGAGAAAACTCGCACCCTCATCGCTGAACACGGTGATGAAGGCTCATTCATCCCGTCCGAGACCATTGAAGAGTTCGTCGCTTCGCTGGAGCGCCCGCGTCGCGCTCTGATCATGGTTCAGGCAGGTGCCGCTACTGATGCGGTCATCGATCAGCTTGCCGACGTGATGGAGCCCGGCGACATCATCATTGATGGCGGTAACTCTCTTTACACGGACACCATCCGTCGCGAGAAGGCTATTCGCGCCCGTGGCCTGCACTACGTTGGCACTGGTATTTCCGGTGGTGAAGAAGGTGCTCTGACTGGCCCATCCATTATGCCGGGTGGAACGAAGGAGTCCTACGAGTCCCTCGGCCCGCTGCTGGAGTCCATCTCCGCTCACGTTGATGGCGTTCCGTGCTGTACTCACATTTCTTCCGATGGCGCTGGCCACTTTGTAAAGATGGTCCACAACGGCATCGAGTATGCGGATATGCAGGTCATTGGCGAGGCCTACCACCTGCTGCGTGAGGCCGCTGGCCTCACCCCTGCCGAGATTGCAGATATCTTCCGCGAGTGGAATAAGGGCGACCTGGACTCCTACCTGGTCGAGATTACCGCTGAGGTTCTCTCTCAGGCCGATGAGAAGACAGGCAAGCCGCTGGTGGATGTCATCGTTGATGCTGCTGGCCAGAAGGGCACCGGCCGTTGGACGGTCAAGGCCGCTTTGGACTTGGGCATTCCAGTAACTGGTATTGGCGAGGCCGTGTTCGCTCGCGCCCTGTCGTCTTCCCTTGCTCAGCGTGAGGCTGCCCGCAACCTGCCGTCGGGAAGCCTGGCTAAGGCACCGGAAGATCGCGATGCTTTTGTGGAGCGCGTCCGTAAGGCGCTCTACGCTTCCAAGATCGTTGCCTACTCGCAGGGCTTCGATGAGATTAACGCTGGTGCCAAGGAGTACGGCTGGGAGATTGACCGCGGTGCGCTGGCGACCATCTGGCGTGGTGGCTGCATCATCCGCGCACAGTTCCTGAACCGCATCAAGGAAGCGTACGACCGCAATCCGGAGCTGCCGGCGCTGGTACTCGACGAGTACTTCCGTGACCAGGTCACCGAGTGCCTCGACGCGTGGCGCGACGTTGTCGTCACTGCAGCACAGATGGGTATCCCGGCTCCGGTGTTCTCCTCTTCGCTGGCTTACTACGACGGCCTGCGTGCGGAGCGTCTGCCGGCAGCACTGGTTCAGGGGCAGCGTGACTACTTCGGTGCGCACACTTACCAGCGTGTTGACCGCGAGGGTGCTTTCCACACCCTCTGGTCTGGCGACCGCTCCGAGGTTGAAGCGTAGTCTTGAAGTCTGTCGCTTCACGCTCTTGAAGTTAAAAGGGGTCTGAGATGCCATTTCCCAAGAAGGCAAAGCCTGATTTTGTGCCACGAGTTCTTTCCATCGCCGGCACAGACCCAACAGGTGGCGCTGGGCTCCATGCCGATTTAAAATCAATCGCCGCCGCCGGTGGTTATGGCATGGGCGTGGTCACCGCTTTGGTATCTCAGAACACCGTGGGCGTTCGTGCCGTCCACACCCCACCTGTTGGCTTCCTCGTCGAGCAGCTGGCTGCTGTAACTGAGGATGTCACCATCGACGCGGTGAAGATTGGCATGTTGGGTTCACGCGAACTCACGCAGGCCGTCACCAACTGGGTTCGGGAGACCAAGCCAGCCGTGGTTGTTCTCGATCCGGTTATGGTCGCCACCTCTGGCGACCGTCTGCTTGACGAAGATGCCATGGACGCAATGCGCGACTTGGTCGCGGAAGCCACCGTCATCACGCCGAATGTTCCCGAACTGGCATTGCTTGCCGACGCCCCGGAGGCCAGCGACTTCACTGAGCTGATTGAACAGGCACTGGAGTTCGCGAGCAAAAACGATGTCATCGTGATTGCAAAGACTGGTCACTTAAGTGATGAGGAAGCCGGCAATGCCGTGGCCTTCCCCGATGGCCAGGTTTTCTTCAGCTCTTCTCCCCGCATTCACACTGAGAACACCCATGGCACGGGTTGTTCGCTGTCCGCTGCTCTAGCCACACGGATTGGTGGGGGCTCAGCGATCAACGACGCCCTGCGCTGGACTACGCGCTGGCTCAGCGAGTCCATTCGTTTCGCGGATAACCTCAACGTCGGCCAGGGGCACGGCCCCATTGACCACGGCCACAGGGCTCGTCGCCTGGAAAAGGTCGCGCTTCGCCGAATGCAACCAGTGCATCTGAACTCCAGTTTTTACCCGGAGGCCGTCGAAGGCACTGATACTGAGCAGCCGCCGAAGGAGCTGGAATCTTTCTTCGGCCACTCACTCCAGATTGCTCCGGCTGGTCCTTTTACTTCCCAGCTGTGGCGGGACATCGAGGACATCGTTGCCGAGATTGGCGGAATGTTCAGCGTCCCCACGATGCTCCGCGGCGACCTTTCCTCGGACGAAACCAACTTCTTCGTAGCGCAAGAGGCCTGGTACTTGCACCAAGTTTTCCCAGTCCTGTCGCATCTGGCAACCAAAGCACCCTGCCCGAAGGAACAGGTTCTGTGGTCGTCACTCGCACAGGAAGCCCTGGTGCGTGCGTTGGAATTGAGCAATAACGGGCTGGAAGAGACTTCTTCGGCGCTCGAGGACATCGAGCCGACAACCATCACACAGCTTTTGCTGGACGTGCATTCTTCCTGTAGCGCTTTCAACCCATATCGGGTCGCCGTAACCAGTATCGTCGCCGAAATGTGGATTGCAACCGAGCTGACTCTGCAAGGAGAATCGCTGGTTGATGAGGATTCCGCGATCGCGAACTGGGTGGAGGTGTATTCCGACCCCGAGTATGTTGACAGTGTTCAGCAGGCTCTCGAGGTCCTTGAAGAGAATATGTCTACGGCCAGCGATGCGGAGCTCAAATCTATCCGCAACATCTTCCGTCGAGCCGCCATTCTCGAGCGCGAGGCCTATGCGCAACCGGGTCGCGGTTGGTAAATGTCATGGGACGGTAGTTTTCCAGTTCACCGGACGTGCCTATTGCATGGCTGTCCGGGGATAGCGGTATTCTAACAAGCATGCCCCCTCCTGCTGAGTCCAGTGATTTCAGACAGTTGGGCACGCCGGAAGCGATTGTGAGTATTCTGCGTGCCCAGCACATAACTTCGCCTACTGCCGTGCAGGTGGCGACTTTGCCAGATGCTTTCGCTGGCAAGGACGTTCTTGCGCAGGCCCCTACAGGCTCGGGCAAAACGCTCGCATTCGGCATTCCGCTGGTCGCGTTACTCAATAACGCCTCTCCAGCGCTTCCCGGTTACCCGCGCGCGCTAATTATTTCGCCAACGCGCGAACTCGCAGATCAGATTGCTGATGTCCTGGCTGACATCGGTGCCGCTGCAGGTCTGCGTGTCTTGAGCTTGGTCGGCGGTGATTCCGTGGCCAAGCAGCAGACTCTGCTCGCGGCACCAGTCGATATCGCTGTGGTCACACCGGGTCGCGCACACGATTTGCGCCGCCGCGGTCTACTCAGCCTTGAGCACGTCCTCGCTGTCGTCGTCGACGAAGCGGACATGCTCGCTGACATGGGCTTTCTGCCCGATGTTCTGGGCCTGGTCCGTGCGTGCCCGAAGTCGGCACAGCGCATGGTCTTTTCCGCCACGATTAACGACGACGCCGCGGGGCTTATTCGCGATCGTCGCGCAAGTAGCACTGAAGTTGCGAAGCACAAGGTCACTGCCTCCCGGTTGACCATGCGCAATATGCGGCATCTGTTACTTCGGGTGGAGGACAACAACGAAGCCGACGAAGTGGTCGCCTGGATTGCCTCCCGCAAGGATCAGTGCGTCATCTTCGCCAACTCTAAGGCGCGTGTCGTGCAGCTGGCTAAGTTTCTACAGTTCTATGACATCAAGTTAGGTTTCCTCCACGGCGATCGCGGCCAGGCAACTCGTCGCGCAGTCCTCAAGGCCTTTGCCGACGGTGAAATCAACGTCCTCGTCACCACGGATGTGGCCGCTCGTGGCATTGATATCGATGCTCTTGACTTGGTTGTGCACGCGGATCCGCCAAGGGATTCCGCGACGTATATTCACCGCTCGGGTCGGACGGCTCGTGCAGGTGCTTCCGGCACGGTAGCGATGATTGTGCGTGACCGCCAGGTTGATCAGGCCCGCGAACTGCTGTCAGGGGCCGGCGTTGAAGCTGAAGAGCTGCGTGCCGCTCCGGGACTGCCGCGATTTGTCAAGGAACTGGGCGCACGACGTCCGCGCCGGGCTCGTCAAGATCAGAGCCAATCGGCAGGCGGTGCTAGTGGTGCCGGTTACCGCGGGCGCGGCGGTCCGTCGGCAAGCGGAAAGAATCGTGCTGGCGGTCGCGTACACCGCCCCAAGCGAGGGAAAAAGAAGAAGAGATAATCAGTGGATATTGTTCTCAATATTGTCGCGGTTGTCGGATTTATCGCGCTAACCGCTGGCACCGGTCTCTTTGTGGCGTTTGAATTCGCGCTGACGGGACTGGAGCGGTCTACGATTGACGCCGACCGCGCCCGTTCAGCGGATGCGCCTGCTGAGGCCGTTCACAAGGCGCATAATCGACTGTCCTTCCACCTCTCCGGTGCACAGCTGGGCATTACGTTGACCACGCTGGCAACTGGTTTCCTCGCGGAACCGGTGCTGGCGCAGTACTTCACGCCGATGTTGCATTGGATGGGGCTCAGCGAGTCTGCAGCGGGACCGACCGCACTGATTCTTGCGCTCATTGTGGCCACGATGTTGTCGATGGTCTACGGCGAATTGGTGCCAAAGAATGTCGCGATTACAGAGCCGTTGGCAGTAGCGCGAGTTACGGCTCGTCCGGTGATGGCGTTTAACTGGGTGTTCCATTACTTCATCCATTCGCTGAATGCTACGGCGAACTGGCTGGTGCGCAAGCTCGGTATTGAACCGGCGGATGAGTTGGCTTCGGCGCGTTCCCCGCAGGAGCTGGAAGCACTGGTGCGCAATTCTGCGGAGCAGGGGGCATTGGATGAGTCGAAGGCCGCTGTGCTCGAGTCGTCGTTACGCTTTGGCGAAACGACGGCGGAGGACCTAATGACGCCGCGGTCGACGATTACCTCCCTCGATGTCGATGACACGGCGCTGGACCTGCTGGCTGTCGCTATCGAATCGGGGCATTCCCGCTTCCCCATTACTGACGGAGACCTCGATGCCACTGTCGGTGTTGTCCACGTCAAGGACGCATTTGCGGTGCCTGCGGCGAAGCGTTCAACCACCACCATGCGGGAGATTGCACGGCCTGTGCCGACGCTGCCGCAGTCGCTGGACGGCGATGCCGTGCTGGAGGCCGTGCGTTCGGCCGGTTCGCAGATTGCGCTGGTCGCGGACGAGTACGGCGGCATCGCCGGCATTGTCACCATCGAGGATGTCGTCGAGGAAATTCTTGGCGAGGTCTGGGATGAGTACGACGACAAGGAGTCCGAGCAGGAAGTCAAACGCGCGATCGAAGGCTGGAACTGCTCTGGCCTTGTGCGTACCGACGAGCTGCCGACCAAGGTCGGATACTTCGCCCCAGAAGGTAGCTTCGAAACGCTCGGTGGATTGATTATGTTTGCGCTCGGTCGCATCCCGGAGGTCGGTGACGTCGTCCTGCTGCCAGAGACCGAACGCGACTTCATGGACGAGTTCGAATCGGGTATCGCCGGACGCTGGTACGCCCGCATTCTGGCGATGGATGACCGCCGCGTGGACCGTGCAATTTTGATTCCTGTGACCAACGAACGCGCTAAGGAGATGTTCAACCTATGAGTGACTGGTTTGGAATCCTCCTGACTTTCTTCTTGTTGTTGGTCAACGCGTTTTTCGTGGGCGCGGAGTTCTCACTTATTGCTGCGCGCCGTGACCGTTTGGAAGCGCTGCTGGCTCAGGGAAAGAAGCGCGCACGCACAGTTATCAATGCTTCTGAGCACCTGTCGATGATGCTCGCCGCCGCACAGCTGGGCATCACCATTGCCTCGCTACTGCTGGGTAAGGTCTCTGAGCCGGCGCTGGCACATCTGCTGGAAGCTCCCTTCCAGGCGATGGGTATTCCGGAGTCGCTGCTGCACCCGCTGAGCTTTGCCATCGCATTGATGCTGGTGTCAGTGCTGCACATCATGCTCGGTGAGATGGTGCCGAAGAATATCGCGCTGGCAGGACCGGAAACGATGGCCATGCTGCTCATTCCGGTTCATATGGTCTTCTACCGCCTGACCAAGCCGCTGTTGCTGCTGTTTAACTGGATGGCTCGCCATACGCTGAAGCTGTTCGGCATTGAGCAGCGCGATGAGCTCGACACCACTGTTGATTCCACTGAGTTGGCATCGATGATTGCGGAGTCTCGTCAAGAGGGGCTCCTTGACAGCGAGGAGCACGTCCGCCTTCGTCGCACACTGGCTTCGGCCACGCGCACCATTGAGGAGGTACTGATTCCGCACGAGCAGATTCGGCGCCTCCCCACCGCACCGACTGTCGGCGATCTAGAGACGGCGGTCACCGAAACTGGCTTCTCCCGGTTCCCCGTCGCTGCGGCCAACAATGAACCCAACGAGTACCGCGGCTATGTTCACGTGAAAGATGTCCTCGACCGCGTCATGGATCCTGCCTCCGGCCCAGAGACAGCCATCCCCGATGACGAGATTCGCCCGATGATCGAGATTCCGATCGATGCCACGCTGGATGAGGGATTGCGCATCATGCGCCGCTACAGCGCCCACATGGCAGTGGCTGTACGCGCTCGCATGCCAAAGCCGCACCTGCGCGCAAACGCCCCGGCAAGCATCGCTCCGAAGACCGGTGCTTTCTCCGGCGCGGAGCAGATCGGCATCGTGGCTCTGGAGGACCTCATCGAGGAGCAGGTCGGTGTCGTGCGCGACTGGACCCACGAGGTCTCCCCGCGTCGCAGCGGTGCGCCAAAGCAGCACTCGGCCGTGAACCAGCCCCGGACCCGACCAGGCAGCACGCAGGGACGCCAGCAGTGACGCCTACGCCCGATTCGTCTTTCGATTGGCGTGAAGCCAAAGCAAGGCATATCGCCCGCGTCGATGTCCTGACCCGCGACCACCTGTCCCGTCGCAGTCGCGGCCAGCGCCACCCGGTCTGGGACTTCATCTTCGAGTACTACCCCGTTAAGCCCGGCCAGCTCCGCCGCTGGTCACCGGGCATCGGCGTAGATCTTCCCGGTGCGACAGCCAAGGACATCAGTCACCTGAAGTTCTTTACCCTCGACACGGACGACACTACCGATAGCCCTGCCCGCAAGGACCCCACCGATACCGCCTCTGGGACGGCGCGCATGGATGTTTCGGCGTACGTCGATAAGCGAGGTACGACGGTGGGGTACATCGGCAATCTGTTGCGTTCGACGCGCGCGAATCCGGCGCACTTTGACTGCTTTGGTCTGCATGAATGGGCGATGGTGTATCGCCAGCCCGAGCATCGTCATCCGGAGCCACTGCGGCTGGGTCAGGCAGGCACGGACGAGGTCGTCGAGGCCCACACGGTTCGATGTACGCACTTCGATGCCTTCCGTTTCTTCACGCCCGACGCCGTGCCGCTCAACGAGTTTGCACCGACGCGCGAGACGCAGCCGCACTGTGAGCAGATGGGTTGTCTGCACGCCAACATGGACTTGTATAAATGGGCGACCAAGCTCGGCGAGGCGGTCCCCGGCGACCTGTGGCTGGATACTTTCGAGCTCGCGTGCAGTGCCCGTGAGTTGGATATGCGCGCCGCTCCCTACGATCTGCGGGATTGGGGTTTTGCGCCTATTCGCATCGAAACTCCCGAAGGCAAGGCCGAGTACGTCCGCCGCCAGCGTGAGCTCAGCGCGCGTGCCGATGTTCTGCGCGGCCGTCTTCTCGAAGTGGTAGATGTCGCATTGTCCACGCAGTAAAGTTGGCAGGAGTTACGTGCGCGTTTGTGCTTTACGACGAGGTCTGCTGCGAGTCGACAGTGCCGAGCACACTCAGCATAGAAAGGGCTAGAACGACATGGGACGACACGCCTCGGGTGAGAACAACTATCGAGTGGCTAAGGGGCCTTTTATTGCCGTCTTGGTCGTAATTGTTTTGGTCGCTGCGGTTTTTGCCTGGGTTAATCTGCGCAAGAGCAACGATTCGTCGATTGATGCTGACCGTGCACGGTGTACGAAGGGTGACCTGACGCTGGTGGTGACCGCTGATCCTGCTGCGGTGGGCTCGGCACAGAAACTTGTGCAGGACTATGGCGAGTCGAATCCCGTGGTGAGGGACTTCTGTGTGCGGCCACAGATTACGGTGGCGGGCTCGCAGGAGGTTGTGAACGCCCTGTCTGAGGCTGGCGGTGCTGAAGCTGGTGAGGGAGCTCCGGAGGACCCCGCTGCGGGTGAAGCCGGTACTGGAATTATGACTCCGGGAGTCTGGATTCCCGCCGATATCTCTTTTGTGGACCAGGCGAAGAACTCAGACAAGGTCAAGGTCAACAACCCCAAGACGTGGTTGCCGCCGATTGCCAGCGGCGTGGCCTTCACAACCAATCGTGCTGACCAGCTGAACAACGCCACCTGGGAAGAGCTTGCAGGATTGCGCGTGGCCGCCCCAGGTGGCTCCGATGCGGCACTGTCGGCCGTGATTAGTGCTCGACTTGGCGGTGGCCCGGACGTCGCTCGCGAACGCGCGGGCTTGGGTGAGGTCTACACCTCCAATACTCTGCTGACCATGCTCAGCCAGAACGTTGCCGACTTCGACGGTGTGGCCGCGACCCAGCCCATGCTGCAAATGGCCGGCGAAGGGCTGAAGCTGGTCTCCCCTGCGGATGCACCCCAGTTGCATGCGCCAGTTGTCACCTTTGGCTCCGGCGGCAAGATCGACGAGAACACGGCTCGCGCGGCCGAGGACTTCCGCAACTTCGCAGCAGATCACGGCGCCGACGGCGAAGCTGCTGAGAGCGCTTTCAGCCCTGAAGTAGCAGAGAACTTTGGGGTGCTCTCGCAGATTCAGACGGACTCTTTTGCGCTGCCACAAGCATTGGAGCAGCCGGACGCGCAACAGCCCGCAACTGCGGTGGGTTCGGCGCTCCTGCTCGCTGACACCTCCGAGGGCGTCGATGTTGGGGCACTGTCTGCGGCACTGACCGGCGCTATCGATGCGGCACCTGGCGGCCGATACGGTCTGTGGACATTCGCACCCGAGGTGAACCGCCTCGCGGAACTTCCCGCGCCCGATGACGAGGCCAACAACGGCGCGGACGCCGTAAAGGGGTCACTGGCCGAACTTCCGGCTGGTGGTGAGGCACAGTTCTGGCCAGCGCTTATCGATGCCTACCAGGCCGCCCGCGACACCTACTCCCCTGACAAGCCGAACCGTCTCGTCGTGCTCACCTCTGGTCGCAATGCCTCGGGCGCCGATGCCGCCGAGTCTGTCGAGAGGATTAAGGAACTCATTAGCCCGGACCGCCCGGTAACGATTGAGGTCATCGTGCTTCCCGACGGCGACAGCTCCAGCCCCGAGCTGCAGGAAGTGGCAAATATGACCACTGGCTCTCTGCGCATTGCGGCTGACTACGGCGATGGCCTGGCCTCTCAGTTGGCTGCGGCTATCGGTACGGAGTAAGTAGAAAAACCGCCTCCATCTGGTCCAACCTCGGGAGAGGTAAGACGGAACCAGTTGTGGAAGGCGGTTTTCGTTTAGTTTGTTTCGGCTATTTGAACGGAGGCCATAGCAGCGACGCCGCTGTCCAGCCGTATCGTTGGCGGTTACCGTATCTGTTGGCGGTTAGGAGATGCGGCGGCGACGACGCTCAGCCAGCTCGTCGATGCCAGTACCTGGGTTCTCCTGAGTACCGTCAATACGCTCGGACGGGAAGGAGGCGATGGTGCCAGTCAGTTCCTTCATAATGCCCGGGACAGCAATGCCGAACACTCCCTGGCCACCGTTGAGCAGGTCGATGACCTCTTCATTGGAGCGGCACTGGTAGACGGTGCGACCGTCGGAAACCAGCGTGATGGTAGCCAGGTCATCGACGCCGAGGTCGCGCAGGCGATCGACAGCCAGACGGATATTCTGCAGGGAAATACCGGTGTCCAGCAGACCGCGAACAATCTTCAAAACGAGGATGTCGCGGAAGGAGTACAGACGCTGGGTACCCGAGCCCTTAGCGGTACGGATAGAAGGCTCCACCAGCTTGGTGCGTGCCCAGTAGTCCAGCTGGCGGTAAGAAATGCCCGCTACCTGACATGCGATAGGAACGCGGTAGCCAACCTGCTCGTCCGGTCCCATGTCGAACAGGGATTCCTGAACCGCGCGCGGCTCTTGCGAGTCCGACGCACGGAGCTCATTGTCGCCAAAGAGCGAACCGCTGTTGTCGTCGACCATATAAATTCTCCCGAGGTAGTTTCACTGCCGTTATTTATCTTTCGCCAAGGTTAATCGGCTGTCAATACATCACAGGACGACACGCCGAATCTCTAAACCTAAAGTTAAGGTTTAGAGTTTGGAGTCACAGTTTCCCCAGCTCAAGCACGACCCGGGAGCAAAACCGCAGGACGGGATGAAACTATAACTTACGAAAAGTTACCCCTTTTATGGGGTCATTCAGCGACACGCCGGAGGAAATAAGCGTCACAACTACCTCAAAAGTAACCGGTTATTCACTCCAGTCACACGTTTAACGGTCGCCATCGGAAGCTGAATCGGCGCCACCGTCGGCTTCACCATCAGACTTCTTGTCCGCCGCATCACCATGCGGCTCGGCGAAGTAGTCAGCATCAATGCTGTCGAGGAATTCCGCAAACTCCGACACCGATGCCTCGACGGAGTCGGTCTCCGACTCGTCGGCAAGCGAACCGCCATTGGTTGCGACGAGACGCGCCGCTACCGACGTGGCGTCGAACACATCACGCGCGACATACAGCGGAACCTCAAGCTCGCTAGCGATAAGGATGAGGTCGGAGGGCCGCATATCAATCTCTGCGCCACCTTCGAGCACCAGGCTGGCGATGAAAACGCCCTCGTGCACGCCCGTAATCTGGCCGCGCAGGGCGCTCTGCCCCACCATGTCCAGCGTATCGACGAAGACCTCATGCATGCCTGGGCGACGCTGCGTAGCGCCGGTCTCACGGGCGGAGTACTCCGTCGCCGTCGCCAAATCAATCCAAATCGGGATAATCCGATTGGTCTCTTCGGCATGCAGGAGCAGCACTGGATCGTCCTCAGGAGGATGCGCCATCCAGTCTAGAAACTTGACTTCTACGAGTTTTTCGTCCATAACAGCGATAATTGTAGCGAGCCGCTATTTACGCGGGACTACCGACTACTTCCCCAGGTCCTTGTTGACCTGGCGCTTGACCAAAGTGCCGTGCAGCGTGACCATCAGCGCAGTCATCTCACGGCCCATCTCCACAGCCTTCTGCTTGCCGCTAGCCGCACGCGACTTACTCAGCGGACTAGCAGCGAGCGACACCAAATCTGCCTCACGGGCCGCAGCGGTACGCACAGTTTTGAGGTGGCGGGCATCCAGGCCAAACTCAGCCAGCTTGACCGCCGTCTCAGTGATGAGCAGGTCATCGCCATCGAACATGTTCAGCGTGTCCAGAGTAATCAGGCCGACTCGAACCAGTTCAGTGATGAACTTCTCGCTAGCGCCGGTGCGCTCTGCCAGCTCCGCCTGCGTCAGCGAGACCACTGCGGCTTCGCGGAACTGATCCGCCGTCACCAGCGGAGTGACCGATGCCAGCCCGTCGCCGCCAGCGTTGCCCGCATCAATTTCGTCGAGCTGCTCTTTAATAACCTTCAGCGGCAAGTAGTTATCGCGCTGAACTGTGAGAATGTAGCGCAGGCGGTCAATGTCCGCCTGGCTGTAGCGACGATATCCCGAGGAGCTACGCGACGGGCACAGCAGCCCCTCCGACTCGAGAAAACGAATCTTGGACAGCGTTACATCAGGGAACTCAACCTTGACTTCCTTCAGCACAGCACCGATGGTCTTCTTCTTGCCCACCGAGCGTGCTTGCTTCGCAGTGCTTTCCGACGAAGTCGGCTGCGAAACTGCTGATTTGCGTACTGCTGCCACTGGTCTTTTCCGAGCCTTTACAAAAATAAGGGGTTAATGCCGACAGGCGTCGACATTAACCGATGTCGAATTAGTTACCGATCAGGAAGACGAGGCGGAACTTACCGACCTGAACCTCGTCACCATTAGCCAGAACCGCGGAGTTCTTCGGCTCGCGGTTAACGTAGGTACCGTTCAGCGATCCCACGTCGACGACCTCGTAGGAGTCACCGTTCTTGCGGAACTCTGCGTGACGACGGGAAACAGTCACATCATCGAGGAAGATGTCGCTGTCCGGGTGACGACCAGCGGTGGTGACTGCCTGATCGAGCAGGAAACGCGAACCTGCGTTTGGCCCCCGCTTGACAACCAAGAGTGCCGAGCCCGCCGGAAGTCCTTCAACACCGGAGACCGTGGAGTCCGTGTTAGAGCTGGACTCCATTTCCTTCAGCAAATCTGCACGGAAGACCGAGGTGGTCTCGACCGATGCCTCTGGCTGGCCGCTATTGCTAGTCATATCTTTCCCTCCGGGATAACCTTGGGCGATTTACTCGTTACTTTTTAGATAATAGCGCCCCAACCGCTTTCGTGTTGTTATCTAATCCCAACCATGTTGTGACGCAGCTCACCAGCAGGGTATGTACAACATGATTGATATGCGTAAATACCGACATCTGAGAGCTTTCTCTGTGGGTGTACCTAGGCCGGTCACCTGAGAAATATTTTCAAATTGTTACCAAACCTGTGGTTACGGCTTACCTAAACATCGCTGCAATTGAGCCGACGACCGAGCCGCCACCATTGCTCAATGGGTTGTCGTTGACCATGTACGTCCACGTCGAGCTCGGGCGAGCAAGACCCGTGTCCTCTAGATGTGCGCCTTCGCTGTCGATTTCGACCTCTTGGAAGGTCTGCACCGACTCGGTAACGGCATTGTTCACCAGGCTCTTAAAGGCGCCGATGGCGGCGCGGTGGAACTCATCAATGGGGCTTTCCTTAGCCAGCGCGCGCAGGTGAATCGACTCCCGAAGGTCATCCAGATCCGCCAGGTGGTCTGACCATCCGCGATCCAGGTGGCTCAGCATGATTTCCCGGGCAGCATCCTCGGCGACATCGCGCCCGGCTGCGGCTTCGACTTCCCTCGCCCGCGCCGATGCCAACTTGGACAGTTCTTCCCAGGCAGCATTAGTAGTCAGCAGTTTCTCCCTGCGCTCATCCAGAATCTCGCGCTGGTCACCGATGAGCTTGTTGTACTTCCATGTCGTCGCATGAATCGACAGCATGGTCGCCTCTGTCACTCGCTGTGCGCGGTCGATGAACTGATAGGCCCTCTTATCCCGGACGCGGCCATCGTCCTCGGGAAGCACGCTCAGCGTCTCGCCAGCAGCGCCCTCGGAAATCACCGGATCATCCAGGGAGACAAAGAACACCGACGAGCCCGGATCGCCCTGGCGCCCGGCGCGGCCACGCAGCTGATTGTCCAGTCGGTCAGTGCGGTGCTTCCCCAGGCCAATGACGCATAGTCCACCGCGCTCAACGACCGCATCGCGGTTGGATTCATCTGCCCCGCCGAGACGGATGTCGGTTCCTCGCCCGGCCATCTGAGTGGACACCGTGACACGGCCAATATCGCCAGCATTGGCGATGACCTGGGCCTCCAGCTCGTCATTTTTCGCGTTCAGCACCGAGGATTCGATGCCGCGCAGGACCAGCGCATCGGCTAGTCGTTCCGATTCCGCCACGTCACGGGTGCCTACGAGTATTGGTCGACCAGTGCCGTTGAGTTCCACGACCTCGTCGACAAGCGCGGCGAACGCGTCGTCGGTGGTGGCGTAGATGCGGTCGGGCTCGTCGTCACGAATGCATGGGACGTTGGGTTCGATGACGGAGACGTGAAGTCCGTAGAACTCGCGGAACTGGTCTCCTGCGGAGGTGGCGGTGCCGGTCATGCCGCAGGTGATGTCATAGCGGCCGACGAGTTGCTGGATGGTCATGGAGTCGAGGATGCGACCGCCCTCAGAGACCTGCAGGCCCTCCTTGGCTTCTACCGCCGCCTGTAGACCGTCCGGCCAGCGCTGCAGTTCCGCCACGCGTCCCTTCGAAGCGTCGATGAGCTGGACCTTGCCGTCGCGCACGATGTAGTCGACATCGCGCTGCAGCAGCTCGTGGGCGTGCAGTGCAACGTTGACCTGAACCAGAGTGGTGCCGACGTGCTCGGCGTCGTACAGTGAGCCGATGCCAAGCAGCCGTTCGACGCGTGCGGCGCCGGTATCGGTGAGGAAGACGTTGCGACGACCTTCGTCGACGGTGTAGTCGTCGCCGAGCTGCAGGCGGCGCACCACGTCGGTAATCTGTCCGGTCGGTGCGGTGCCCGGCTCATTGCCGGCAAGCACAAGCGGGACCAGCGCTTCATCCACCAACACGGAGTCGGCCTCGTCGATGATCGCGACATCAGCGGGCGACTGCACGCGGTCTTCGATGGTCGGCGCGCAGCGGTCGCGCAGAACGTCGAAGCCGAGTTCGTTGACGGCGGCGTAGACGATGTCTGCCGCATATGCTTTACGACGCTCCCCCGGTCCCTCCTGCGGCGAAATAGCCGACACCGAGAGCCCTAGGAACCCGAACAGCGGTTGCATCCACTGCGCGTCGCGGCCTGCGAGGTAGTCGTTGACGGTCACCGAATGCACGCGGTGGCCGCGCAGCGCGAAACCGGCTGCAGCCAGGGCGCCGGAGAGAGTCTTGCCCTCACCGGTGGCCATCTGGACAACGTCTCCCTCCATGAGCGCCAGTGCGCCCTGCAGCTGCACATCAAAGGGGCGCATGGACAGGGTGCGCTGGGAAACTTCGCGGAGCGCGGCTAAAAGCTCCGGTGCGTCGGTGGCGTGTTGGCGGGTGAAGTCGGCGAGGTCAGCGTCGGAAAGCGCCTGTACCTGTGGCTCGAGCTCAGCGGCACGCGCCACCAGCCCTACGCTGCGTTTTTGGTTGCGCCCTTGCTTGCCGCTAAGAGCCTTCCAAAACCAATTAAACCCAGCCATCTTCTACCCTTCCTGCGCACGTGTGGTTGTCGGCGCGTTCTGACTCACCAGAGTAATCAATCTGGACCGCCCTTCGGAGCACCAATCGCTGCCGGCGAATTTGCACCATATGTCTTTAGTCACATCTTGAGTTTGAAACAATGGGTTTAACACTTGATGCGAGCAATTTTCGGAAGGACTTGAATCCCCTATGGCAATCGAATTCATCCCCACCGCTGACCTGGTTGACGAGATCGGCCCGGACGTGCGTTCCTGCGATACCCAGATGCGCAACCTCGGCGGTCGCGTGGAGTTCTGCGGCAAGATCTCCACGGTCAAGTGCTTCCAGGACAACGCGCTGCTGAAGAAGGTCCTCTCCGAGCCGTCTGAGGGCGGTGTGCTCGTCATCGACGGTGGCGCTTCTGTTCACACGGCGCTGGTCGGTGACGTTATTGCGGGGCTCGGCAAGGACAATGGCTGGGCTGGTGTGGTCGTCAACGGCGCGATCCGCGACTCCAAGCTGATTGGCGAGATGGACTTCGGCTGCAAGGCGCTTGGCACCAACCCGCGCAAGTCCACCAAAACCGGCGAGGGCGAGCGCGACGTCGTTGTCTCCTTCGGCGGCATTGACTTCGTTCCGGGCGAGACGCTCTACGCTGACTCCGACGGTATTGTCGTGCGCTAGTAGCATCGCGCGCTAGACGGCAGACAAAACCGTAAAGCAATAGCGGGTTAAGTAGCAAAAAGTGTGTCCGCTCGG
>NZ_KV796516.1:0-1411 GCF_001809225.1 Corynebacterium sp. HMSC077G07
GGGTTAAGTAGCAAAAAGTGTGTCTGACTTTCAGCATTACTGCTGATTAGGCTGGGTAAATCGGGCGGATATAAGCATCAAGACCTTATATCCGCCCGATTAGTGTTCAATCCACCGGAATGGCACCCGCATGTGCTAATCGGGGGTTGGTGTGCTTTCCGGGTGAGTAAAAACAGACCACGATGCCCGATATGCGCTGGGCAAATGAAGAAAAACGGAACCACTTCTAAAGGCACAACCAGGTGGCGATGCAAGGACCCGAACTGCGGCAGTTCCACGACACGAACCCGCACCGACCGCACGCAGACCCGCGACTTTAAAGCCTTCGTCTCTTATGCCACCTCCACAGCAACGTTGTCTGAACTCGCCCAGCAACAAGGGGTAAGCCGTTGGACACTTGACCGCCGATTCAAACCGTTCTGGCTCATCGACATCCCCAACGACGGTGACCCACAGCGCATCTACGACCAGATCTTCATCGACGGTACCTACACCGCCGCCGGATGCTTGCTCGTCGCAGCCAGCCACGACCACGTCATCGCATGGCACTGGACCAAACACGAAACCGCCCACGCCTACACGCAGCTACTCCGCAAAATCGCTGAGCCGCTCTGCGTCGTCCTCGACGGCGGACAAGGCGCACTTACTGCGATTAAAGCCTGCTGGCCGAACGCGATAATCCAACGATGCCTCGTCCATGCGCAACGCGTCATCCGCCGCTACACCACATCACGACCACGCACCGACGCCGGCAAAGCCATCTACGCCCTGGCGTTGAAACTGACCCGTATCACCACACTCGACCAGGCACGGGAGTGGACGCTGCGTCTGCACGACTTCGGACAGGTATTCAAAGCATTCCTCAACGAGAAAACGCCCGTGTCAAAAGAGCGCCGCACACTCAACAACCAGTGGGAATGGACCCATCTGCGAGTTCGCAAGGCATACAACTCCCTGCTGCACCTCTCACGGAAAGGATGGCTGTTTACCTACCTGCAGCCACCACCGAATGCGCTTGAGCCTCAACGCTGGGCTTCAACGACAAACAGTCTGGAAGGCGGCATCAACGCCGGGCTCAAACGCATCGCCGACGCGCATCGCGGCAGGTCCGGGGAACGCCAACGAAAAATGCTCGAGTGGTACCTGCACTCGAAAACGCAACTGCCTGACGACCCATTAAAGATCGCCAGGCAGTGCAATTTCGGCCAAGATCAACTCGCCAAAGTCAACGATCTTGTCGAAGAAGACCACAACAAAGCCGACCATGAAACAGGCCGACCAGCCTTCTACGACAACGCTATCCCAACCGAGTACGAACACTCGATAGGAATCAGAAAAGGCCCCATGAAGTAACAAACGGTGTGCCCGCCCCGCAACACGCCGAGCGGACACACTTTTTGCTACTTAACCC
>NZ_KV796517.1:0-41873 GCF_001809225.1 Corynebacterium sp. HMSC077G07
CACACCCCACCCAAAGACACAAAACCCCAGGTCGACAGACGTGAATCAACGTCCCATCTGTTCAAAAGAGTTGTTAACCAGAAGCTGCCAGTCCTCTCCTTTGATGAAACCCAAGAAGAGCTACAGCTACTGTCCACGAAGTCTTCGGTGATAATCCTCGAAGGCTTCTCTGGAAGAATGTATTCGCTCCTTTCGCTGACTGTCCGTGGTTTTCCTGACAATGACTTCACGGTCGTAAAAATTCCGCTGGAATTCATCCTCCAGTCCGACCATGTCGGAAAGGCCACCGATGAAGGCATCATATTCACGGATAACGATTTCATTTTGCCTATCTTCAACGGTGTAGAACACATTTGGGTTTTCAACCGTCAATCGGCCTGGCGTGCTCTGCGGGCTCACCCGCCGAGAAGCAACCTCACCCTGAAAATCGTGGGCTTGTTCGGAGCCCGTTTCTGACGCACGCTGAGACTTCTTCGAGAAACGCGCGATAATCCGACCCATCAACGAGCCTCCCCGTCCAGCACGGTTTTCATGTCTTGGACTCATCGCTACCACCTTTGCTTCGGCTTCTACGCTCCCTTTAAAACAACTAAGGCTCCAAGCTGACCAGGAGCAGATGATTCTGAAATCATCGAACCCTTCGCCTGCCCGGAGCCTTAGCCCAGCTACCTAAAAAGAATCAAGCTGCATAAACACCAATTGATTGAGAGATCAGCAGCGCGCCTACACAAAGACCAACCAGCACCTACACGAACTTCACACCAGCGAAGTTCTTCTTACCGCGGCGCAGCACGATCCACTTGCCGTGCAGCAGGTCCTCGGCAGCTGGCTCCCACGCTTCGTCCTCGATGCGCTGGTTATTAGCGTACGCGCCACCTTCCTTAATGGTGCGGCGTGCCTCGCCCTTCGACTTGGCAAGACCCGCAGCGACGAGAAGGTCGACAACAGTACGCGGCTCGCCCTCAGCGATCTCCGCAACCTCAGTCTCAGAGACGGCACCTGCCAGGGTGGCCTCGTCCAGCTCGGTCAGCTCAGCACGCCCAAACAGGGCCTGCGCTGCCAGCTCAACTGCCTTGGTGGCCTCTTCGCCGTGGACCAGGTTGGTCATCTCCTGCGCCAGACGACGCTGCGCCTCACGCTTGAATGGACGCTCCGCAACAGCGACCTCGTACTCCGCAATCTCCTCCTGAGACAGGAAGGTGAACCAACGCAGGTAGTCAATAACAACCGAATCACCGGCATTGAGGAAGTACTGGTACCAGGAGTACGGCGAGGTCTTCTCAGCGTCCAGCCACAACTTGCCGCCACCGGTGGACTTACCGAACTTTTGACCCTGCGCATCGGTCACCAGCGGCACCGTCAGGCCGTGCACCTTGGCACCGTCGATACGCCTGTTCAAATCGACGCCAGAGACGATGTTGCCCCACTGATCGCCGCCGCCAATCTGCAGCACGCAATCGTAGTTGCGGCGCAGCTGCACGTAGTCGTTGGACTGCAGCAGCATGTAGGAAAACTCGGTGTAGGAGATACCGTCAGACTCGAGGCGACGCTTCACGGTGTCGCGGTCGAGCATGGTGTTGAGGGAGAAGTTCTTGCCGACATCGCGAAGGAAGTCAATGACGGACATGTTCATAGTCCAGTCCGCATTATTGACCATTGTCGCCGGGGCATCGCCCTCAAAGTCAATAAAACGACGCAGCTGGCCCTTGATGGCCTCCAGGTTGTGCTCAATGGCGTCCTGGCTGAGCATCGAACGCTCACCGACATCACGCGGATCGCCGATGAAGCCCGTAGCACCGCCTGCCAGTGCAATTGGGTGGTGACCGGCCAGCTGGAAACGACGCAACATAATCATCGGAACCAGGTGGCCCGCGTGCAGCGAATCGCCCGTTGGGTCAAAACCGCAATACAGAGTAATGGGGCTTTCGCACGCCTCGCGCAGCGCGTCAACATCGGTGGACTGATTAATCAGGCCACGCCACTGTAGTTCGTCGATAATGTTCTGTTCAGTCACGTCCCCTATCGTAACGTCTCGCTTGCCGACGTTCACCGCGAGGGTGACCTAGAACTCCTCAACGGCCTTCTTGTGGCGACGATAGGCTGAGACGGAATCGTCCGGAAGCCACAGCCGCCACGGCCGATTCGCCGCTCGCCGAACGCCCACACGCGGGCCTGCGTGGACATCTTTATCCGGGTTGATGCTCTCTGGCTGCGCCACGAACACGCGTGACGACGGATCCAGCGCATCTGCCCCATAGTCATTTAAGTCAAGGCCAAGCGCCTGACCAACATTGCCCGGACCACGTCCGAGACCCGCAACTGCTGGCTTTTCACCGCGGCGACGGCGCACCGCATCCAGGCCCTGCTCAATGCGTACGGAACGGACCAATACTCCCCCGCCCGTGCCGTCCGTAGCGCTGGTGATATTGGCACAAAAGTGGATGCCGTAGGAGCGGTAGATATACCAATGTCCCGCCGGGCCAAACATGGCGCGATTGCGTGCGGTTGGCCCCATGAAGCAGTGCGCGGCCGGGTCGGGATAGCGCTGGTCAACTGGGCCACCATAGGCCTCGACCTCCGTGATGGTGGCGATAACATGCTCAGCGGGGATGACAATTACGCGGCCGAGCAGTGTCTTCGCAGCCTCAATGGGAGCTCCCGACAGCACAGTGCGGTCGAGGGCGCTGTAGCCGTCGGGAAGCGGGAAAGGCAATTACTTGTCCCAGGCGATAGCTTCGTCGGAAAGCATGACCGGAATGCCTTCGTCGATGCGGTAGGCGATCTTCAGGCGAGGATTGACCAGCACCTGCTCATCTTCGAGGTATTCAAGCGGCCCCTTGTCACGCGGGCAAGCGAGGATATCAAGGAGTTTCGGATCAAGGCTCATAGTCCACTACCTTACCGAACTGAATTGCCAGGGTGTCACGCTGACCTTCCAAAGCAATCAGGTTGTCCTGACCGATTGCATCCTGGATCTTCTGAACCGCGGAATGCAGCAGGTCGATGGATTCCCGAGCCGGATTCTCGGCTTTGTGACGCAGACGCTCCGGGACCGCGAGGTAGGAGTTGACTGTCTGCGGCAAGTACTCCTGGATAATGCCGCCGATGACCACCTTCTGCTCGGGATAATCTTTGAGATACTTCCACTCGCTCAGGACGGATTCCAGCGTCGCACCCAGGTCATTTGCGGCGTTGCCAAGAGCTTCGCCAGGCTGGGCATCGAAAAGCCTGCCCAATGTCCGGTGAAGATTCCTACGCAGCTCAGATGGATTGAGCGGGCGACGCTGTGGGATCTCAGGCTTCGGCGCCGAACTAACGGACTTCTGAGCCCCTTTGCTCTGCCTCGGCAACAAAGCAACCGACGCGCCCCAGGCGGCAATCGCAACAACCGGCCACAGGAAACCAAGCCCCACGGTCAGGTGCAGCAGCACGACGGCGATGGCAAGGATGAGCCCGACAATGTTGGCGGGACTGTTGAGGAAGCCACCGCCAGAGGAAGTGCCGGAGGATTTACTGGTAGCCACGAATCTCCTTGAACACATCAGCAAGCTCGGTCTCACGGGATTCAAAAACCTTACCACCGGTCAGATTCGCAAGTTCCTGCATTTCTCCCGGATCTGCCTCGCCATAACGGATGACGAATACCGGCGGCAGATTCCCGCCCTTGGACTGGTAGAAATCACGGAATTCCGCAAAGCTCTTGCCCGACGTCACCTGACCATCGGTCAACACCACGATAGACGGGATGGAGTTCTTATCCGAGCTGCCGAGAAGGTCGAAGGCTTGAATCAGTGCGTCGTAAAGCGCCGTCTCGCCCTCTGCGTACAGACCATCGACGGCGGCGGTGAGCTGCGCGCGCGATTCCGGGCCGTCAATTGTCGTGGTCGTGGGCTCGCCGACGCTCGTACTGAACGGCAGGATCGTCGCGATCTCACGGTTTCGCAATCCCACGCTTCCCGTTTCGGTGCGTGCACTGCCGTCGACGATTGCGCGCATTGTCGCCTGTAGATCAGCGATGCGCTCACCGAACATTGAACCGGAGGTGTCGAGAACAAAGACCGACTCTCCGGGCACGCGCAGGTCATTGTCGTAAGCCTCAATGAGGCGGTCCGTGACGGCGCGATCGCCCGGGAACGGCAGCTCGATAATGACGCTGTTGGTCATGCTTTCCGGCAGGTTGGCGTCATCGGAGACCGGGCGCAGGAAGTGATCGGCGAGAACCTGTGAGTTCGCTTCCAGCCACTGCCCGAGAGCCTCCGTCTGCCGCGCGGCGAGATCATTAGCGGGCTGTGCTAGCGGCGTCAGCGGGTAGTCCGCACTGATGACGCCGTCGCTCGGAACAACAACTTCCAGGTCAGCGCCCTCTTTATTCATCTGCTGCAACACAGCTTCATAGTTGATGAGCGCATCGACGGAGTCCGACTCATCCAGGAACTTGTCACGCAGCCACCCCGACGAACCCGAGGTCATCTTCTGCCCCTCGAAGAACTTCTGCAGTTCAGGCGTGGTGCGGTTGATATCTCCCGTAGTCAGCGCCGATCCGGTGTCGGCGAACGCGGTCGCAACCGACACCACACCGGAAAAGCCCGAGTTCGATTCCGCGGGGTTGGTCATGCCGTAGGTCAATTTGCCTGACGACGCAGCCTCCGCGATCTCAGCCCACGTCGGCTGCTTGGTATCCCAACCGAGCTCCCGAGCCTTCGCCGAATGGATACCAAAGGCTACCGGTGAGGTGGCGACTTTCTTGGCTTCGCCCAGCTTGTCAGCCCCACCGAGCAGATCAACGTACCGGTTGGTAGCAAACCAAGTGGCGTCAAATTGGTTGTCGAATTCGTCTGCGACAAGGGCGTGGCTGTTCTTCACGGTGCCGTCGACAAGCTCGAGGTTAATCGTAAAACCGAGGTCGTCGGAGGCCTTTTGCATCAGTGGCTGGAGCTCTGCAAGCTCCGTGGCCCCGGCGATACGCATGGTCGAGCCCTTGAGGTCAGAATCGACGTTAATCTTATTCGTCTTGTCATCGTCGGAGCCTAGCGGCAGATTCAGGCCACCGTCGGAACAGGCCACGACAGCGAAGATGCCGAGCACGCCGACGAGGGCAAGAAGCATTTTGCGGAGGGCAGTTAGTGCCTTATCCATGTTCATTCGGCTTTACCCCTCTTCCGTTTCCGGCCTCGGAGGGCTCTGGTATCCACGGGAAACACCCTCAATAAGCTGCTCGAGGATGTCGAAACTCGGCGGATCAATGGAGTCCACAAAATCGGTGGAGACCTCCTGACCCGTCTTCAACTGCGTCTGGAATTCCTCCATCGCCTCAGGATGGCTGGATCGGTAACCGTGCTTGGCCGCCAGCTTCTGAAGCTCAGGGTCTTCGGCGAGGAGCCGTGCGGCCGCAGCTCCATTGTCGTTAAAGCCCAGCGCCACGTGAGTACTCAGAATCGTCGGCGATGGATACGCCAGGCGCATTTCCGGCTTCAATCGGCTGTTCGGGGCGCTGTTCTCCCCCAGGAACTGCGACTCGTAAACCATCACCATAGGCTTCGAACCGACACCCTGCGAGAGGTAGTCCGAAAATGGACCAGCCGACGAGGATTCCGTGTACCCCTGGCCGGTGAACAGAGGGGTGAGCTCCGGCAAGACCGCATTGACCTGCCCACTGTCAGACACAATCCGGCCTTCATTGGTAATCCAAGACATGAGCGACAAGTACATTGCGGCCGAGTTCGACGAACGAATGTCCGTCGTGGACATCTGCACCGTGCGCGGCGACGGATAATCGTTCTCCGCGAAGTCACGCCAGCGGACATTGTCGTGCTGCATCGTGGCCAGCGCTGCCATATCTACCTGCCACGTAGTGCCCTGTTGGCGAGCAACATTTTCCCGCGCCAATGCCTGCAAGATGTTGTCGAAAGTAGCGATCGCCATCGGTGTGTAGAAGACGTCGTACCGCTCAGCGCCGCTCATTTTCTCGGCAATTTTCTCCGCTGCCGGTGCTGACGACGGAAACGCCAAGTCGAAGGAATCCAGATCCACATCCGTGGCCATCCGACGCGAACCCGCCGTCTTTACTTCCACCACATAGCCGTGAGAGGCAAGAGCTTTCTGGACCTCTTTGTCTTCGAAGAAGGGCTTCTTCTCAGAGCCAACAATCGCCTTGACGACGGTCTTTTCACCACCGAAGAAATCACGGTTTCCTCCGGAGCTGCCACCAGAAAAACCTGGAATACTACCGCCACGACCGACATAGACTGCAACAGCCGCGATGACAATCAAAATGACTGCAAGAATTGCCCCCGGGCCCATGCACCCTTTCTTGCTACCACTCTGATTTTTATTTTTATCTCGTGAGCTGCGATTTCCACCGCTCGACCGCGTACTTTCCACCATGAAATTATGGTAAGAGACCCGGACAAACCTGGCAACAGATATAGAAATAATCAGTAATCTGCGTCACTTCAGGGGCACCCTGGCATTACTGGGTTACTGACGGCGGCGGGTCGATCCGAGTTACTGACTACGTTTATGACTGGCGGCGGCGGGTCAATCCGAGTTACTGACTACGTTTATGACAAAAATGGCCCGAAAAATGGCTTGAAAGTGTCATAAACTTACACAGTTTCACATTTGCAGCCCGTATTCGCACGTGGAGCCCGTAATTTTTCGGGTTGCCAGTTACCGAGGTTGCCAGTTGTCGGGTCATCAGTTGTCGGGTTGCTGGTTTTTCTACTTTCTCCCCGGGCTGTAAAAAATCGGCGTGCGGTCGATTGACCGCACACCGATTAATTAGCCGCGTTAGCTGAGCTAGCAGGTTGCCAGCTTTGCCAGTTTTAGCCGCGAACCGGCTTTTCAGCCCACTGCTTCAGCTCGGTATTCTTCTCGTCAACGCGAGCGAGCTGCTCTGCAACACGGACACCCGCGGTGCCGCCGCGAGTATCGCGGGAAGCGACAGCACCGTCAATAGTCAGCACTTCACGGACCTTCGGAGTCAGTGCCGGGTGGATACCGGCGAGGTCCTCGTCGGAAAGCTCGTCCAGACCGATACCGCCCTTGGACTCTGCGATGCGGACACACTGGCCGGATGCCTCGTGAGCGTCGCGGAACGGTACGCCCTCGCGGACCAGCCACTCAGCCAAGTCCGTGGCCAGGGTGTAGCCCGCCGGAGCGAGCTCGCGCAGACGGTCTTCGTGGAAGGTCAGCGTTGCCACCAGGCCGGTCAGGGCCGGCAGCAGCAAGGTTAGCTGCTCAACCGAGTCCACCAAAGGCTCCTTGTCCTCCTGGAGGTCACGGTTGTAGGCCAGCGGCTGCGCTTTCAGCGTGGCCATAAGACCAGCGAGGTTACCGATCAGGCGACCGGTCTTACCGCGGGTCAGCTCTGCCACGTCCGGGTTCTTCTTCTGCGGCATGATGGAGGATCCAGTCGACCAGGCATCAGCCAGAGTGACGTAGCCGTACTCCGGGGTGGCCCAGTAGATAATTTCCTCTGCCAGGCGAGACATGTCCACAGCAATCTGGGCGAAGACAAAAGCCGCCTCAGAGGCGAAGTCACGCGAAGAAGTGCCGTCAATGGAGTTGTCCGTGGCAGAGTCGAAGCCGAGCTCCTCCGCGATGGCCTCCGGATCCAGGTGCAGCGAAGATCCCGCGAGCGCACCGGAACCGTACGGGGACACAGCCAGTCGACGGTCGAGATCGCGGATGCGGTCCAGATCGCGCAGCAGCGGATGCGCGTGAGCCAGCAACTGGTGGGCCAGCAATACCGGCTGCGCTGCCTGGGAGTGGGTCTTGCCCGGCATGATGGCATCCGGATGTGCCTTGGACTGAGCCACCAGGGCGGCAACCAGGTCAGTGACATCCAGTGCAACGCCGCGCACGGCATCGCGCAGCCACATGCGGAACAGAGTTGCCACCTGGTCATTACGGGAACGACCAGCGCGCAGGCGACCGCCGACCTCCGGGCCGACGCGATCAATCAGACCGCGCTCCATAGCACCGTGGACGTCCTCATCTGTCGGCTCTGGACCAAATTCGCCGGAGGCAACGTCGCGACCGAGCTGATCAAGGCCTTCGATCATGGTGTCAAAGTCGGCATCGCTGAGCAGCCCACGGGCATGCAGCACTCGGGCGTGGGCCTTGGACGCAAGAACGTCGTAAGGCGCGAGCACCCAGTCAAAATGGGTGGACTTGCTCAATGCGGCCATCGCCTCGGACGGGCCACCGGCAAAGCGGCCGCCCCACAGGGAGCCTTCGTTGGTACCGTGCTTTTCGACCATTGTCTTTTCCAATAGGCCTTTCGCTCTAGTCGCTCTGGAGAATCTTTACAGTTTGAAGTCGCGCTTTGCGGCCATCTTCGAGGACAGGCCGTGCAGCTCGACAAAA
This sequence comes from Corynebacterium sp. HMSC077G07, assembly GCF_001809225.1. Lineage (NCBI taxonomy): Bacteria > Bacillati > Actinomycetota > Actinomycetes > Mycobacteriales > Corynebacteriaceae > Corynebacterium > Corynebacterium sp. HMSC077G07. The sequence continues at coordinate 8,371 of NZ_KV796517.1, forward strand.
CCGCGAGCCAGGGTCTGGTCGAAGGTGTCGCCCTCGTCGTAGGTAGCCAGGTTGAAGTCGTACAGCGAGGTGTTCGAACGACGACCGTTGACGTTGCAGTGACCTGCGTGCATGACCATGCGGATGTCACCGGAAACGCCCTTCTGGGACTCCTCGATGAAGGCATCCAGCGCGCGCTTCAGCGGCGAGAACCACAGGCCGTCGTAGACCAGGTTGGCCCACTCGCCCTCGACCTGGCGCTTGTAACGAGCCAGCTCACGCTCAACGGTGACGTCCTCGAGCGCTGCGTGTGCGGTCATGATGGCAATTGCGCCCGGAGCCTCGTAGATCTCGCGGGACTTAATGCCGACCAGGCGGTCTTCAACCATGTCCAGACGACCGATGCCCTGAGCACCAGCGCGGCGGTTCATCTCTTCGATGGCCTCAAGCACGGAAACCTTCTTGCCGTCGATGGCAGTCGGCTTACCGTCCTCGAAGGAGATGATGACCTCGTCCGGGGAGCTGAAGTTCAGGGTCGGATCCTCGGTGTACGCGTAGACATCCTTGGTCGGTGCGTTCCACAGGTCCTCCAGGTAGCCGGTCTCAATGGCGCGACCGAAGAGGTTCTGGTCAATGGAGAACGGAGAGGACTTGGACTGCTCAATTGGCAGACCCTTCTCCTCAGCGAAGGCAATAGCCTTGTCGCGGGTCCAAGCGAAGTCACGAGCCGGTGCAATAATCTTCAGATCCGGGGCGGTGTTAGCGAAACCAACCTCGAAACGGACCTGGTCATTGCCCTTACCGGTGCAGCCGTGTGCGACGTGAGTGCCACCAAACTCCTCTGCGGCCTTCGCCATGTGCTTAACAATCAGCGGGCGAGACAGTGCAGAAACCAGCGGGTACTGCTTCATGTAGAGACCATTGGCCTTGATGGTCGGCAGGCAGTACTCCTCGGCGAACTCGTCCTTAGCGTCGACAACGACAGCTTCGACAGCGCCGGCGTCCAGAGCGCGCTGACGCACGGACTCCATGTCCTCGCCGCCCTGTCCGACATCGATGGAAACTGCGACGACCTCGCCGTCGGTCATTTCCTTGAGGTACGGAATAGCAACGGTGGTGTCGAGGCCACCAGAGTAAGCAAGAATAACCCGGTTGGTCATAGGGTAAGCGCTCCTTTAATCGGTGCTTTAAAGCATTTCGTGGAATAGTTTACTGGTTCGTTCCGGCGGCTAGACGCTGGGCTAGGTCAGCGCCGGAAAGTGGTTCTCTAGCCAGGCACATTACGGTGTCATCTCCCGCAATTGTGCCAACGATTTCTTTGAGTCCCGCACGGTCAATCACACTGGCTAGATACTGTGCGGCTCCCGGTGGTGTACGCACAACCGCGATGGTGCCCGAATGATCAATGGAGACCAGCAGCTCGTCTAAAACGCGCCGCATCCTGGCCACTGCCCCGCTGGAGACAGCGAGTGCATCTTCGACGATGGAATACCGCGAACCGTTGGCTCCATCGCGAATCTTTCGGGCTCCCAGCTCATCGAGGTCTCTGGACAACGTCGCCTGCGCAATCTCAATGCCTTCGTCGGCAAGCAGCTCGACGAGCTGAACCTGACTGGACACGTGATGCTGCGCCAGCAGGTCAGCGATGCGCGTCTGCCTAGCTGTGCGAGAACCTGGTTGTGCTGCGGTCATGACCTTACTGCCTCTCCACCAGCCAGGTCAGCAACGCCTTCTGAGCGTGCATGCGGTTTTCCGCCTCGTCGAAGACTACCGACTGCGGGCCATCGATGACCTCGGCGGTAACTTCGTTGCCGCGGTATGCCGGCAGGCAGTGCAGGAAGATGGCATCCTCATTTGCCTTGGCCATCAGCTCAGCGTTGACCTGGTACGGCAGGAACGGAGTACGACGATCCAGGCCGTCGTTCTCCTGCCCCATGCTGACCCAGGTATCGGTGATGACAACGTCGGCACCGGCAATGGCCTCATCGACGTCCGCGGTCACGGACACGGCCGCACCGGTCTGTTCCGCGACCTTCTTGGCACGGTCGACGTAGACCTGCTCCGGCTGGAAGTCCTCCGGTGCACAGATGGTGACGTCCAGACCTGCGGTGGCGAAGCCCACGAGGTAGGAGTTGGCCATGTTGTTGGCACCATCGCCGAAGTACACAGCCTTCTTGCCACGCAGTCCCGTCTGGCCTTCCTCCGGGCACTTGTGCTCGATGATGGTCTGCAGGTCAGCGAGAATCTGGCACGGGTGGAACTCGTCGGAAAGCGCATTGACAATCGGCACCGTCGCGGTCTCAGACATGGCCTCCAGCCCTGACTGCGCGTAGGTGCGCCAGACAATTGCCGAGACAAAGCGGCTGAGCACAGCAGCGGTGTCCTGGTAGGTTTCGCCCTTGCCCATCTGGGAGTTTCCGGTTTCGACCACAATCGCGTTGCCGCCCAGAGCTGCGATACCAGCGTCGAAGGAGAAACGGGTACGAGTCGACGTCTTGTCGAACAGCACCGCAACCGACTGTGGCCCCTCAAACGGACGTCGGGAGTACGGCGCTACCTTCAGCTCTGCAGCCAACTGCAGCACCTCAGCCTGCTCCTGTGGAGTCAGGTCATCATCGGCGAGAAAATGACGGAGCATCAGTTTCTAATTCCTTCCTTTGTTGGCGACAGCCTCAACGGCGTCGTTCAGGCAGGCATCAATCAACTCGACGGCGCGGTTGACTTCCTCATCGCTGAGGTTCAACGGCGGCACAATACGCAGCACATTCGCCTGCGGAGCGTTCAGAATGACACCACGTTCATAACCGGCGTTAACCGCTTCCTTCGCCAGGTTCTCGCGCAGCACCAGTCCAAGCATGAAGCCGCGACCACGCACGTGATCGACATGGCTTAACGACGCGAGCTTGCGAGCCAGGACCTTGCCCTTCTCGGTGACTCGATTGAGCAGCTTTTCTTCTTCCAGCGTCTCGATGACGGCCAGGCCGGCAGCGGCACAGACCGGATTGCCACCAAAGGTGGTGCCGTGCGCACCAGGAGTAAACAGTTCCGCTGCGCGGCCGTTGGCGATGACAGCACCCAGCGGCAGGCCGCCGCCGAGCCCCTTCGCCAGGGTCATAACATCCGGCACGATGCCATCGTGCTGGTGGGCAAACCACTGGCCGGTACGGCCGATGCCGGTCTGTACTTCGTCGACAATCATGAGAACGTCGAAGCGCTTGGTCAGTTCGCGGACGGCAGCGAGGTATCCCTCTGGCGGTGCGACCACACCGGTCTCACCCTGAATTGGTTCCAGAATCACCGCAGCGACACCCAACGGATCGGATTCGATGGTCTTGGTGAGGAAGTCAATGTCACCGTACGGCACGAACTCGACTCCACCCGGCATCGGTTCGAACGGGGTGCGCTTGTCGGGCTGACCGGTCATGGCAAGTGCGCCCATGGTACGGCCGTGGAACCCGTGGTGGGTAGCGATAATGCGATTGCGCCCCGTCAACCGCGCCAGCTTGAACGCGGCTTCATTGGCCTCAGTGCCGGAGTTGCAGAACATAACTCGGGTGTCATCAGTGTCCCAGCCAGTGAGCTCAATGAGCTTCTCGCCCAGTGCCAACGGTGGCTCAGAGGCGAAGATGTTGGACACGTGCCCCATCGTGGAAATCTGCTTGGACACAGCTTCCACGATGGCCGGATGTGCGTGACCCAACGCGTTGACTGCAATACCGGCGAGCAGGTCCAGGTATTCCTTGCCCTCGGAATCCGTGACAATAGCGCCCTTACCCTGCACAAGCTCAATGCGCGGCGTGCCGTAATTGTTCATCATCGTGTGTTGCCACTGCTGCTTGAAGTCGCTCATGTCGTCTTTCGACCTGCCTAACATGTATGTCGGTAAATTCTTGTCCGTCTTTTCTGCCTTATCCGGGCTCTACCATTGTGCCGATACCGCCGGAAGTCATCAGCTCCAGCAGCACCGAGTGTGGCTGGCGGCCGTCGATAACGTGGGCCGCAGGCACTCCCTGATCCACTGCGTTCAGGCAGGACTCCATCTTCGGAATCATTCCGGAATCCAGCGTCGGGAGGATTTCTCGCAGATGCGAAGTGGAAATCCTTGACACCAGCGAATCGCGGTTCGGCCAATCCGTGTAGAGACCCTCGACATTAGTCAGAATCACCAAACGGTTCGCGTTAATTGCCGATGCCAGTGCACCTGCTGCCGTGTCGGCGTTGATGTTGTAGACCTCTTTGCCATCAGCGGACGGCGCAATCGTAGAGACCACCGGAATACGTCCGGCATCAATCAGGTCCAATAGCGTTTCCGAGTGCACCTCGGTGATATTGCCGACCAGCCCGATATCTGTTTCCTTGCCGCCGACGTTTACCGTTCGTCGAGTACCAGTGAACAGGCCACCGTCCTCACCAGAGGTACCCACTGCATAGGGGCCGTAGGCGTTGATGAGGTTCACCAGTTCGCGGCCGACCTGCCCGAAGAGCACCATGCGGACAATTTCCATGACCTCCGGAGTCGTGACACGGAAACCGCCTCGGAACTCTCCCTCCAGCCCCAGGCGCTTGAGCATCGACGAAATCTGAGGGCCGCCACCGTGGACAACCACCGGCTTCACCCCCACGGTGCGCAGAAAAACCATGTCCTGCGCGAAGGCCTTCTTCAGTTTCAGGTCGGTCATCGCGTTACCGCCGTACTTGACCACCACAATCTTGTCGCGGTGGTGCTGCAGCCACGGCAGTGCTTCCGCCAGCACATGTGCCCGCTGTTCGAAGGACAGCCCTTCGGTCAACTGGTGAACCATTGCAGAGTCTCCTCAAAACCTTTACGACGAATATGCCGAGTTGATGTGAACGTAGTCGTGGGAAAGGTCAGTCGTACGAATCGTGGCCTCTTCCGGATTACCAGTACCGAGGTCAACCTCCACGGCAATGTCCTTGCCGGAGAGATCCACTTCACGAGCATCAGGCGTGCCACCGGTATCGCGACAGACTACATGACCGTTGAAGGAAACAGTGATGTGCTCCGGATCCATATCCACCGGTGCAGTGCCGACAGCCGCCAGCACACGACCCCAGTTCGGGTCCGAACCGAACATCGCACACTTGAAGAGGTTGTCGCGGCCGATGATTCGAGCAGCTACCAGAGCATCTTCAGCACCACCGGTGCCACGCACGGTCACGGACACACGCTTGGTCACGCCTTCGGCGTCCGACTGCATCTGGCGCGCGATGGAATCACACACACTGAGCACTGCCTGGTCGAGCTCCTCCTGCGAGGGCTTCACACCAGAGGCACCGTTGGCCAAAATGATGACGGTGTCATTGGTGGATGTGGAGCCATCAATATCTAGGCGGTTAAACGTAACCTCGCTCGCCTTGGCAATAGCCTCGTGCGCCATTTCTGCGCTTACCGACGCATCCGTCGTAATCACACCGAGCATCGTGGCCATCGACGGGCTAATCATGCCAACACCCTTGCCCATAGCGCCGACAGTGAATCCGTCACCATGCGCAACGGCCTGCTTTGCCACCAAGTCAGTGGTCAAGATGGCTTCTGCTGCAGCCGTACCTGCGGCGGCATCGCTGCCCAGATTCTCACAAAGCTTCGGCACACCTGCCAGAACAATGTCCATCGGCAGCCGGTCACCAATCAAGCCGGTGGAGCAGGTACCAATCTCGGTAACATCGACGCCGAGCTCATCTGCGACCTTCTGACAGACTTCGAGGGCGTCGGAAATACCCGGCTGACCATTGCAGGCGTTGGCATTGCCCGAGTTCAGCACCACAGCGGACAGCTTGCCGTCAGCGATGTGCTTCTTGGATACCGTCACCGGCGCAGCCTGGACACGGTTGGTAGTAAAGACAGCCGCAGCAGTCTTCTCCGGCCCCTGGTTTACGATGAGCGCCATGTCCGGGTTTCCGCTGACCTTGATGCCTGCAATGACACCACTGGCCACGAACCCCTGAGGTGCACATACGCCGCCTTCGTCACCAGCGACGTTGACGAGACCTTCTTTTTCTTCCTTCATCATGGGGCAACTCCTACCAATGGAAGTCCTGCAGTTTCATTCTGTCCAGTAACCAAATTCATGCACTGAACTGCGGCACCACCGGTGCCCTTTGTCAGATTGTCAATCGCCGAGGTCAGCACCAGACGCTTGGCGCGTTCATCTACCTCAACCTGAATCTGAACCAAGTTAGAGCCAATTACCGACTGCGTCTGCGGCTGCAGCCCTTCGGCCAACACCTGCACAAACGGCTCACCCTTGTAGAACTCGAGGTAGGCCTCCCGTGCGGTTGCCTCCGTCACCCCGTCGACAAGCGGAGCGGTGATGGTGGTGAGAATGCCGCGCGACGTCGGAGCGAGCACCGGCGTGAAGCTGACGGTGAGAGCCTCTGCGTACGGCTTGAGGTTTTGTAGGAACTCTGCGGTGTGGCGGTGCTTGCCCGCAGTGTTGTAGGCGCGGAGATTGCCCATAACCTCGGACCCGAGCAGGGGCACAGCTGCCTTCTTGCCCGCACCGGAGGTACCGGTGACGGAAACAACGGACAGATCCGGCTTGACCAGACCCTTTGCAACTGCCGGCAGTGCCGTAATGGTACCGCCAGTGGGGAAACAACCCGGCACAGCAATACGCTTGGAAGCAGCCACTACTTCCCTGTTGCCCGGCAGCTCCGGAATACCGTAAGTCCAGGTACCGGCGTGCTCCGAGCCGTAGTAGTGCTCCCACTCATCGGCATCCTGCAGGCGGAAATCCGCGCCGCAGTCAATAATCACCGTGTCATCGCCCAACTGCTCTGCAATCGCAGCCGAATGACCGTGGGGCAGGCCGAGGAACACCACGTCATGCCCGGCAAGTGTGTCACCATTAGTCGGCTCAATACGACGATCAGCCAAAGGTGCCACATGAGGCATAATGTCGCCCACACGGGCACCCGCGTTGGATGCTCCCGTTAGTGCGCCGATGGTCAGTTCGCCGGAAAGATACGCCGGGTGCGACAACAGGAGGCGGAGGATCTCTCCTCCTGCGTAACCGGTCGCACCAGCAATGGCAACGGAAATACTCATGCCAAACATTCAACACTTTTATTCACTGCGTTGCAAGATATTCATAGAATTCGTTGCCAAAGTGCTGGAATTCTATCGATGTGACGTGAGTGAATTATGAATATAACGCCGTCGTCGGTACATACATCTGGTTCGCCGAGCCGGCCATTCAATCAGCGCGCCGGATTACTCAACGCCGGACTATTCAACTACGACGCTTGACTCCTGGCTCATCACGCCATCTGCCCACTGCGCCACCGATGACGTCGTGGTGTAAAGATAGTAACCCGACTCCTCCGGTGCGACGCTGCCATCAAAAGCCACCGCGCCCGAGAACACCGCCGCTAGCTGGCCGTCGATAAAAAGCGGTCCGCCCGAATCGCCCACCTGCAACGCCGCGGGGCGCTCCATGCGCGCCAACACCGAGTCTTCCCGCACGCATTGTTGATACTTCACTGGACACATCGAAGCGGTGACGGTCGCCGACGGCAGCGTGCCATCCGCAACATCGCCGAGCAGCGATCGCCCATAGACCGTGCCTGCCGTTTCTTGCTCCGAAAACGCTTGACGACGTTCCATTGCGGGATACCCCGGAAGAGCTGCGTCGCCCGCAAGGTGAACAAGCGCTACGTCACCGGTGGGTGCAATCTCCCAGCGATCAATCGGTACACGCCGGGCATCCGAGCCGAATCCGACCTCGACTTCCCCAACCTGCTGCGGGACATCACGCACGCAGTGGGCTGCGGTCATTACCCACTGCGGGGCGATTGCAGTTCCCGTGCAAAAGTTTCCGGTATGGGGACTGGTCTGGACCATGATTGACACCACGGAGTCCGCCGCCACACTCGGCGCAGCAGCCTCCCCGCCAACCAGCGCAGCCGCACTCGGCACGCCGGTGAGCAACAGACCTGCCGTGACAGCAGCTGCCGCCACAGTCGTCGCAGGCTTCGCGCTGCTCACCGCGCACGCCCCAACGCGCTGCTCTCGCGCCTCTGCGCTATCCAGCCTGTTGTCGCGGTGCCGCAAGTTGCCAATCATGGGTATCTCTCCCCGGGGTCTCCCCTTTTAGCCGCGCAGCTGAGCGCCGTGACGGGTAGTGGCCAGCTCAATGGCCGCCTCGCGAGCTGCGGAAGCTTCCTCTTCCTTCAGCGTACGGTCCGGCGCGCGGAAACGCAGGGAGTACGCCAGTGAGCGAACGCCTTCGCCCATCTGCTCGGAACGGTAAACATCGAAGATACGAATGGATTCGAGGAGCTCACCAGCACCCTCCACCAGAGTCTTCTCCACCTCTGCGGCGGAGACCTCATCGCTGACAACAAGCGCGACGTCCTGGTGGACAGCCGGGAACGGGCTGAGTACCGGCGCCGGCAGATGCTCAGTAACTGGCAACGCATCGAGATTAATCTCCATCGCGCAGGTGCGCTCCGGCAGACCAGCATCCTTGCATACCTTCGGGTGCAGCTCACCGGCGTGGCCGACGACCTCGCCGTCGACAAGCAGCTCAGCGCAGCGGCCCGGGTGCCACGGCAGCACCTCAGCATTGCGGATCTCCAGCTCGACATTGGCAGCGCGGGCAACAATGCGCGCGGCTTCGATGGCGTCCGCGACGGTGTACGCGGCCTCGTCACCCCACGGGCTATCCAGGCGGATACGACCGCAGGCGACAGTGGCGACGTGCAGCGGCTGCTCCGGCAGCGACTCCAGCAGCTCGGCGCGCTCGGCCTCGCTCGGCAGACCCGCGGTAGACGGCATCGGCGAGACACCGTTACCGCGCTCGATGGAAACCTGCTCCACACCGTAGAGCGACAGGTCGACCTGGCCGCGAGCAACATTGCGCTTCAGCGATTCAAGCATGGACGGCAGCAGAGTCGTGCCCAGCTGAGCGTGGTCGGACTCCAACGGGTTGATGACCTTGACGGTGTTACGACGCGGGTCATCAGCGTCCAGGCCCCAGACGTCGAAGACATCGTTGGCAATGAACGGTGTCGGCAGAATCTCCAGGTAGCCATTGTGAGCCAGCGCGTGACCGACGAAGCGGCGACGCAGCTGACGCTCAGTCAGACCGCGACCGGCCGGGGCGATTGGGAGGATAACCGGAATGTCTTCCAGACCTTCCAGACGCAGGATTTCCTCAACCAGGTCAGCGGACATGGTCAGGTCCGAGCGCCAGGTCGGCGGAGTGACAGCCAGGCGGTCACCGTTGTCGACGACCTCGCAACCGACCTCGCGCAGGCGTCCAATGACGGTCTCACGCGGGTAATCAACGCCCGCAACTTCGCTGGCGCGGTTGACGGCAAAGTCAATAGTCGGCATGGCGGCAACCTCACCGAGCAGGGTGCGACCAGTGTCGATAGTGCCGCCGGCGATGTCAGCGAGCAGCTGGCAGGCCAGATCCAAAGCCGGCTCGACCAGAGCGGTGTCCACGCCGCGCTCGAAACGTCGTGAAGCCTCAGAGCTCAGCTTGTGGCGGCGACCACTGCGGAAGACGTGCAGCGGCGACCAGTTGGCGGCCTCGAAGACAACATCGGTGGTGTCGTCGGCGATCTCGGAGGTGAGACCACCCATGATGCCGGCCAGCGACTGAATACCGTTGTCGTCGCAGATGACAACGTCCGCCGGGTCGAGCTTGCGGTCCACGTGGTCGAGAGTGGTCAGAGTCTCGCCGGCCTTAGCGTTGCGGATGTGCAGGCCACCAGCGATCTTGGAACCGTCGAAAGCGTGCATCGGCTGACCGAGCAGTAGCATCACATAGTTGGTGACGTCCGTGGCCACGTTGACCGGACGCTGACCAGCCAGCAGCAGGCGGCGACGCATCCACCACGGGGTCTCGGCGTTCGGGTCGATGCCGGTGACTCGGCGCAGACCAAAGCGGCGGGTGTCGGTGTCCTCGTCGATAGTGACGTTCAGGACCTCACCTTCGACCGGCAGCTCGTTGACCTTGGCTGGATCGGCGAAGTCGAGGTTGAAGGCGGAGCAGATCTCGCGGCCCAGACCGCGGGCCGACAGCGCGTAACCGCGGTCCGGGGTGATGTTGACCTCGAACTTCTCGTCATCGAGACCGATGAATTCCTTAGCGCACGAACCCAGCTCAGCTGGGGCCGACGGCAGCGTCAGAATACCGGCGGAGGAATCGGTCATACCCAGCTCAGCTTCGGAGCAGAGCATGCCGTTGGAAACCTTGCCGTAAGTCTTCCGTGCGGAAATCTCGAACCCACCCGGCAGCACGCAGCCCGGCAGCGCGACGATAACAATGGAGCCCTCTTCGAAGTTGCGGGCACCACAGATGATCTCCTGCAGCTCGCCGGTGCCATTGGCATCACCGACATTGACCTGACAGAAGCGAATTGGCTTCTTAAAGCCCTCGAGCTCCTCAATGTGGTCGACGCGACCGAAAACCAGCGGCCCCTCGACCTTCTCCAGCGGCTCGTGCCCCTCGGTTTCAAAACCAACGCGGACAAAGCCCTCATCCAACTCGTCCGGGGTAACGGACCAGTCCGGGTTGATGGTGTTCTCTGGGCCGCGAACGATTTCAGTGACCCACGACTGTGGAATGAACATGTAAGTAAAACTCCTATCTGTAGGTCAGTGAATTAGCCGCGGATACCGAACGGCTGCGTGAAGCGGACGTCGCCTTCGACCATGTCGCGCATGTCAGTCAGGCCATTGCGGAACTGCAGGGTGCGCTCCAGGCCCATGCCGAACGCGAAGCCCGAGTACACCTCCGGGTCAATGCCAGAGGCCCGCAGCACGTTCGGGTTGACCATGCCGCAGCCACCCCACTCGATCCAGCCTGCGCCGCCCTTCTTATTCGGGAACCAGACGTCAACCTCAGCGGACGGTTCAGTGAACGGGAAGTAGTTGGTGCGCATGCGGGTCTTGGTCTCCGGACCGAACAGCGCCTTTGCCATGTGATCCAGCGTGCCGCGCAGGTGCCCCATGGTCAGCCCCTTGTCCACAGCGAGTCCCTCCACCTGGTGGAAGACCGGGGTGTGGGTGGCGTCGAGCTCATCGGTGCGGAAGGTACGGCCCGGGCAGATAACGTAAATCGGCAGGTCACGCGACTGCAGAGTACGAACCTGAACCGGCGAGGTGTGCGTACGCAGCACCTGCTTGGATCCTTCCGGCGCAATGTGAAAAGTATCCTGCAGAGTACGAGCCGGGTGATCCGGCAGGAAGTTCAGTGCGTCAAAGTTGAAGTACTCGGCTTCGACCTCTGGGCCCTCGGCGACTTCCCAGCCCATGCCCACAAAGATGTCACCGATCTGCTCGGACAGAATGGTAATTGGGTGCATGCCGCCGCGCTGGCCCCGCGTGGTGTCCACCGACACGTCGATACGCTCCGCGACCAGACGACGCGCGTTTTCCTCTTCCTCCAGCACCGCAAGTCGCTCAGCATAGTGCTTTTCGACGGCTCCGCGAACAACATTTACGCGACGACCAGCATCCTTGCGCTCAGCCTTCGGAATGGAGCCCAGCGCGCGGCGAGCCTGTGGAATGTACCCTTCATCCCCCAAGTGCTCACGGCGGGCGGCAGAAAGCTCATCCAGATTGCCGGCAGCATCAAAGGCATCCGTGGCCTTCTGCGCAGCCGCCTGGAGGGCGTCCTCGGAAAGATCGATAGGATTTGGCGAATCGCTCACGTGTCAACCACTTCTATATAGGACTATCAGTTCTTGTGATGGAACAATCATAGTCGAGGATAACTGCACACGTGCACGCACCTCACCATCGAGGTTTCCTACTTACCCCGGACCGTCTCCCACAGGCACATGGCCGCTGCGGTGGCGAGGTTCAACGACTCCGCCTCGCCCTTAATAGGGATGGACACACTTGCCCCCGCCGAGGCCGTAATCTCCTCCGACAGGCCATGTGCTTCGTTGCCGAAAAGCCAGGCGACGGGACCGTCGGGAAGCGCATCAACGCCGAGAGTGAGAGCGCCATCCATCGCCGTGGCGAGGGTGGTAAAGCCCGCTTCCCTGACTTTCTCCATAACGACATCAATATCGCGCTCGCGTGCGACAGGGGTATGAAAAACAGAACCTGCCGAGGAACGCACAGCCTTAGAGTTCAAAGGATCGACCGAATCGCCAGCAAGGATAACCGCGCCAGCGCCGAGGGCGTCAGTCATACGCACAATCGTGCCGACATTACCCGGGTCATTGCACTCCACCGGAATCACCAGACAGCCGGACCGCTTTCCAACCTCAATAGCCTCTTCCAACGAAGTGGACACCGCATTAGTGTCACAGACGGCGAAGAGTCCGGTGGTGGTGACAGTTTCACTCAAAGAGCGGGCGGCGGAGTCGTCGATAAGCGAAACAGACTTACGCTGCGTCCCAGATTCGAGATACCCCGTGAGCAGCTCACGGAACTGCTCGGCGGCGGCTGCCGTGACGAAAACTTCCACGACAGCCTCTGCGCGGATAGCTGCATCGACGGAATTGAAGCCCTCGATGAGGAAGCGCCCGGCCTTCTTCCGCTTGGCCGCACGGTGGAGCTGAATAGCCGCCGAGACTCGCGGAGTGCGAGGAGTAAACGGCTCGTCATTGAAGTACAGCGCAGAGTTCATAGTGATTAATCCTAGTGATGCGGCTCGGGATTCATAACCGCCAGTGCGGATACGAAAAACCACCGTCGAGGTTATTCGTTAACCCAATCGACGGTGGTTTTTCAAAGATGTTGGCAGGCGCACTGCCGGTCGCAGGCGCTTGCCGACGCTACGTACGAGTTACCTCGTAGCTGCTTTACTTAGCAGCAGGAGCGTTGACGTCCTCCGGCAGAGCATCCTTAGCGACCTTGACCAGAGCAGCGAATGCCTGTGGGTCGTTGACAGCCATCTCAGCCAGGTTCTTACGGTCAACCTCAACGCCAGCCAGGTTCAGGCCCTGGACGAAGCGGTTGTAGGTGATGTCGTTAGCGCGGGCAGCAGCGTTGATACGCTGAATCCACAGACGACGGAACTGACCCTTACGGTGGCGGCGATCGCGGAACTCGTAGGTCTTGGAGTGGAGCATCTGCTCCTTGGCCTTGCGGTACAGGCGGGAGCGCTGACCACGGTAGCCCTTTGCGGAATCGAGAACTTCGCGACGCTTCTTCTTAGCGTTAACAGACCGCTTCACACGTGCCACGGTGATACTTCCTTTTCGTTGTCTTTAAGAACTAGTGAAATTAAGAGGGCGATTGCCCTGGGACGAGGCTTGAAAAACTAAGCCTTGCCCAGCAGACGCTTGACGCGCTTGACGTCCGACTTAGCAACGTCCGTGGTGCCCTTCAGGCGACGGGTACGAGTGGACGGCTTGCCCTCCAGGAGGTGGCGGCGATTAGCCTGCTCGCGGCGCAGCTTGCCGGAACCGGTAACCTTGATGCGCTTTGCGGTGCCCTTGTGGGTCTTCTGCTTCATGTTAAAACTCTCCCCTACCGATCTTTGACGCTCGTGGCGCAAAAATCTCGTTTACAACCATTTCTGGTCAGGTCGGTTACTTCTTACCCTTATTCCGAACCGGCCCCAGGACCATAGTCATGTTGCGACCGTCCTGCTTCGGGCGAGACTCGACGGTGCCGTACTCTTCGACATCGGCGGCCAGACGCTCCAACAGGCGGAATCCCAGTTCTGGACGAGACTGTTCACGGCCACGGAACATAATCGTGACCTTGACCTTCGAACCCTTCTCCAAGAAACGAACAACGTTGTTCTTCTTGGTTTCGTAGTCGTGGTCATCAATCTTCGGACGGAACTTCTGCTCCTTGACCACAGTCTGCTGCTGGTTCTTTCGAGCCTCGCGTGCCTTCTGGGCTTGTTCGTACTTGAACTTGCCGTAGTCCATAATCTTGGCGACCGGCGGCTTTGCTCGCGGAGCAACCTCAACCAGGTCAAGGTCTGCTTCGTAAGCGAGCTTGAGTGCGTCACCGGTGCGGACAACGCCCACCTGCTCACCATTCGGTCCTACAAGGCGGACTTCCGGTACTCGAATATCCTCGTTAATACGAGCTTCAGCGCTGATGTGGCCTCCTAGGTTGAACCTGAACAATCTTCGTTTCAAACCGCGATAGCAAGCGGGAAAGGAAGAAAAGCCACGCGTCTACAGCGGATTACTACACACTGTATAAGGACGCCTTCCAATCGTGCGATGTGACATCACCGATTAGGGTGGACCCCGGCGCTACCGTAATTCTTTGGCGCACCTAGGGTGGGACTTAAATCCTCTTCGCTGCCGAATGCAACTAAATGCTCCCCGAAGGCAGCAAGCATCGCATTCTGGCGGTCGTAGACGAGATGTTAACACAGCTGTTCTCGCATACCAAAACCGGCTCTCACTCCGGGTTATTCACCATCGGCACCCGACGCGATACCAAGCGTCAAAAAAGTGCAATCCGAATTGTAATCAGATTGGTAGATTCTCTCCATAGTTTTTAGGCCAAACACGATTAAAGTCGTCACCATGAATACTGGCTCCAACGGCTTTGGCCCTAAAGCCGAGAACACCGATCCTAATCAGCATTCCGCCCGATACGACAAGCCACCGACCGGCGATTTTGTCCTGACCGGCGACTCCGTCTCAGAGCTTTCCCATGCTCTGGCAGATTTGGAGGCCAGCTCGCTTCGGCTGGCTCAGCTCACCCGTACTTGGCAGGTGCGCCTTTCTCAGGCAAGCGGGCAAGCGCCGACTGGACCGCACGCGCCTCACACTACGGGAGCGGAATCTGCGCCGGTACCTCAAGCGCCGCCCCATGCTGCACCTCAAGGGGCACATCAACACAATCCGCAACCGCCGCCAGCGCCCAGTCCGCCACTAGAGCAGGCACCTCCTCCCCGTTGGGAACCGCAGGCTGAGCAGACGCTCGCCACACCGCAGTATCCCCAGCAGTCTCAGCAGATACAGGTGCCACCACCGCCAACACAAGCGGACTGGCGGAATCAACCAGCTCCCCTGCCACAGAGCGACGCAGCTGCGCAGCCGATGTTTGGCTTCCCCTCTGCCCACCAATGGCGGCGGGATTCAAAGTCGCCACAGTCTTCTCCCACAGACTCCACCCCGCCACCGAAGCTGCCAGAGGCACCGCGTGAACCTCGCGAGCCCTGGTGGCGCAACGAGAAGGCAATCATCAGAATCATCGCCATCTTCGGTGGTCTCATCACCGCTGCCGGTATCGCATTTTTCGTCGCGGTCGCAATCCAATCCGGCCTGATCGGACCGGCCGGTCGTGTGGTCCTGGCTTACTTGTTGGCCGCCGTGCTCGCGGTCGCAGCTGTGCGAGCGCACCGTCGTCAAGCACCGCCTGCTGGCGTGACGGCGTTGATTGCGACATCACTAGCCGCTGCGCACCTGACAACGATGTCGATGTCCTACCTCCTCGACTGGATTCCGGTGGCCGCGACGCTGGTCATCATGCTGCCTTTCGCCGCAGTCGGTCTATACGGCGCGCGGTGGACGAAGTCGAGTGCAACCGCGGCGTGGACAATCACAATCAACACCGGATTAATGCTGTGGGCGACGATCGGCCTCAACTTCCACGCCCGCCCGCTGAGCTCTTCGCTCGCGCAAATCACCCTTCAACTGATGGTCATCGCCGCTATCGTCTGCCTCCTGAACGTCCCCTTCCGGAAGTACGTAGTCGCATTCCTGCTCGGCGCAAACGTTCTCATCGGCGTAATCACGACCAACAATGCACTGGTGATGCCCGCAATCGCCGCACTCACCATTGCCCTTTTCGTGTTTGCCCAGTTCGGTCCGCTGGCGTTGACTCGCCAACTCACTCCCGAGCTTGACGACGAGCCTTCGGAAACCAGCACTTGGGAAGACGATCTGGTCACCATCACGTCAGTAGTTGCCTTCTCGACTCCGGTTGTAGCTGCAGTCCCAATGGTCAACGCCGCACAGTCCGCCTCCAGCCTCTGGCTGCTGTTCTACGGCGGATTCGTGCTGTTCATCGCAATTGCTGCAGTATTCCTTTGGAACCGTGCCATCTTCCGCTATCTCGCCCCAATGGCCTTGGCCACGGCAATCCTGCCCTGGCTAGCGCTCGCGGTGGCAGGCCCGGAAAGGAGCTCAGGAACCGATACTGGAACCCACACTTGGGGTCTCATCCCAATCTCCATCGGTGCCGCGCTCTTTGTCTGGGCGCTGGCCACAGCACCGAAGCACGGCGCGATTGGCGCACGACTACAGGCTCCTGAACCAACCCGGGATGCCGTGGCACCATATACAAAGATTGCGGCACTGACCTGGCTGCTCGGCGCAACGGTAGTACACCTCTACATCCTGCCCGCAGCATTGAATGCCGGTGCTGCAGCTGATTACTCGGCAACGTGGGCAGAAATGCTTTCGCTGTTGTTCCTGCTGTGCGCCGACGTCGGCCTGGCCGTGACGGCAGCGAGGTCGCAGCTACCGCCAGCTTTTGCACTGATTGGCCTGGCTGCACTGGGTATGCCATTTATCGTGCTGCTCACGACTATTGGCGTGAGCTTCAACGCTGCACACATGTTGCTGAGTATTTTCTGGGCCACGATTGCCGGCATGCTGGTGCTATCGAAGAGGTTCCACCACATTCCGGCGCGACTGGCAGCGGGTTTGACGATTGCGGCGCTGTCTATCGTCAAGCTGATCTTCTACGACATGGCAACGCTCGATGGCGTTATCCGCGCCTTGGCGTTCCTCGGCTGTGGTTTGATTCTGCTGGCCATGGCGGTCTCCGGGGCAAAGCAGAAGAGTGCCGAGGAGCCGGCGGCACCGGAGCGTGACGGCACCGCCAGCGATACTGACGCTGCCGACGCTGCCGATGCCGACCCCGCTGCTGACAGACTGGAAGGCTTCACCCGCACCGGCGGTCCTGGAATTTCCGACGGAAACGAGCCGACTACCTAAGCTACTTAAGCAGCGGCTTCAGGTACTGCCCGGTGTGGGAGCCGGAACAGTTCGCGACATCCTCCGGCGTGCCCTCTACAACCACGGTGCCACCGCCGGAGCCGCCCTCCGGCCCCATGTCGATAATCCAGTCCGCAGACTTGATGACATCCAAATTGTGCTCAATGACAATGACGGTGTTGCCCTTGTCCACCAGGCCTTGCAATACGAGCATCAGCTTGCGAATGTCCTCGAAGTGCAGACCCGTTGTCGGCTCGTCCAAGATGTAAACGGTTCGACCATTGGAGCGCTTCTGCAGCTCACTGGCCAACTTCACACGCTGAGCCTCACCACCCGAGAGCGTGGTCGCCGCCTGCCCGAGGCGGACATAGCCCAGGCCGACGTCGACAAGCGTATTGAGATAACGCGCAATCGACTGAATCGGCTCGAAGAACTCCGCTGCCTCGGAGATGGGCATGTCCAGCACCTCAGCGATGGTCTTGCCCTTGTAGCGAACCTCCAGCGTTTCGCGGTTGTAGCGCGCGCCATGGCAAACCTCGCAAGGCACGTAGACATCCGGCAGGAAGTTCATCTCAATTTTGATGGTGCCGTCGCCCTTACACGCCTCACAGCGACCGCCCTTGACGTTAAAGCTGAACCGGCCCGGCTTATAACCGCGAACCTTGGCCTCTTGCGTCTCTGCGAAGAGGTTGCGGATTTTGTCGAACACGCCGGTGTACGTCGCTGGGTTGGAACGCGGGGTGCGACCAATCGGCGACTGGTCAACCTGCACCAGCTTGTCCAGCTGATCCAGCCCCTCCACGCGGCTGTGACGTCCCGGCACCTGACGAGCACCGTTGAGCTCATTGCTCATCACCTTGGCCAGAATTTCGTTGACCAAGGTGGACTTGCCTGAACCGGAAACACCCGTCACACAGGTCAACACGCCGAGGGGGAACTTCACGTCGATCTTCTTCAGGTTGTTTTCGCGAGCGCCCTTGACCGTCACCATGCGCGATTTATCAATCGCACGCCGGTTCTCCGGCACCGCCAACACCCGACGACCCGAGAGGTACGCACCTGTCAGCGACTCTTCGCAGTCAACAATGCCCGACGGTTCGCCCTGGTAGACGATCTGTCCACCGTATTCACCGGCCTTGGGCCCAATGTCGACCAGCCAATCGGCCTCGCGAATCGTCTCCTCATCATGCTCGACCACAATCAGCGTATTGCCCAGGTCGCGCAGGTTCTTCAGAGTCTTGATTAGACGACTGTTATCGCGCTGGTGAAGACCAATCGACGGCTCATCCAAGACATAGAGCACGCCGGCGAGCCCCGAGCCAATCTGGGTGGCCAGACGAATTCGCTGCGCTTCGCCACCGGACAGCGTGCCCGCCGAACGCGACAGGGACAGATAGTCCAGCCCCACATCCAGCAGGAACTTCAGACGAGCCTGCACCTCACGCAGAACGCGACCGGCAATCATTTCCTCGCGCTTGCCCAAAGTCAGCGAATTCAGGAATGCCGAGCCATCGTGGACCGACAGCTCTGTGAGCTCGGCGATATTCTTCTGCCCGAACTCCGCCGAATCCAGCGTCACCGAAAGAATTTCTGGCCGCAGACGCGTGCCATTACACGCAGGACACGGCACTTCACGCATGTACCCCTGGAAGCGATCCTTCTGAGAGTCACTCTCTGCCTGCGACAGCTTGCGGTGCAGGTACGGCATCACGCCTTCGAAAGGTGCGGTGTACTGGCGAGTACGGCCGTAGCGATTGCGGTAACGCACCGTGACCTTGTGGCTGGAACCATGCAGCAGGGCCTTGCGCTGCGGCGCTGTGAGGTCTTCGAAAGGCGTGGTCGGGTCGAAGCTCATCTCGGTGGCGAGGCCTTCAACCAGCTTTTCAAAGTACTTCTTGTTCAGCGTCTGCCGCCACGGCGCAATCGCCTCAATCGTCGGCAGCGACGGATCTGGAATCACCAGGTCCGTGTCCACCTCCAGCTTGGTACCGATACCGTCACACTCCGGGCACGCACCATACGGCGAGTTAAAGGAAAACGACCGTGGCTCCAACTCATCGATAGCAATACGGTGCCCATTCGGGCAGGCCATCTTCTCCGAGAACCGCTGGGTTCGACGCGGGTCGTCCGCCTCTAGCCCGACGGCGTCGATGACCACGACGCCGTCGGCAAGCAGAAGCGCCGTTTCGACGGAATCGGTGAGCCTGCGCTGCTGCGACTCCTTCACCTGGAGACGGTCAATGACCACGTCAATGTCATGCTTGACCTGCTTCTTCAGCTTCGGCGGATCCGTTAGACGGTGCATTTCACCATCGACGATGACACGCGCGTATCCCTCGGATGCGAGGCGTTCAAACAGGTCGACGAATTCACCCTTGCGCGTGCGCACGACGGGTGCGAGGACCTGGAATTTGGTGCCCTCCGGCATTTCCATGACCTGATCGACGATCTGCTGTGGAGTCTGTGAGGAGATTACTTCCCCACAGGTCGGACAGTGCGGAGTACCGGTGCGCGCGTAGAGAAGACGCAGGTAGTCATACACTTCAGTGATGGTTCCGACGGTCGAGCGCGGGTTGCGGTTCGTCGACTTCTGGTCGATCGACACCGCCGGCGAGAGCCCCTCAATCATCTCTACATCGGGCTTTTCCATCTGCCCCAGGAACATGCGCGCATAGGAGCTCAGCGACTCCACGTAACGGCGCTGGCCCTCGGCGAAAATTGTGTCAAATGCCAGTGACGATTTACCCGACCCCGACAGACCGGTGAAAACCACCATCTTGTCTCTGGGCAAATCGATGTCAACACCCTGCAGGTTATGCTCGCGGGCGCCTCTGACCACTAGACGTTCAGCCACAGTGGGAAACCTCAATTCGTCGACGATTCACTGCCGACTAGTCTACAGCCCATAACCAATTTTTCGCACATGTGTTCAGAGACTCGTGGTTACGTTGCGCTCCTAGCGCGCCGACAGACACCTCATTACCCTGGGGCGCATGAACGACGACATTACAATCAGCCCCTACTCCAACTCGCCGAGCACGCGCGGCGTTGAGCGCATTGACTACGGCAATGTCACTATTTATAAGACCTCCGTCGGACCGATGGACAACAACGTCTACCTTTTGGTCGACTCCCGCGAGCCCGACAGTTCTCTACTTATCGACGCCGCCACCGACGCCGAGCACCTAATCCGCCTGGTTGAGCACGTCGGCGCGCAGGTGCGCACGATTGTCACCACGCACTCCCACGGCGATCACGTCCAGGCGCTCGGCGAACTTCTACAGGCATTCCCGGCCCGCCACATCACGTCCAGCCTCGACGCTGCCGACATTCCCGAGCCCGCCGACCAGCAGCTCGACGGCGGCGAGACCATCACGTTCGGCCAGGGCATCACGCTGCCCACGTTCATCCTGCGCGGACACACCAAGGGCGGTCTCTGCCTCGACCTGTCCGCCAAGGAGGCCGGCGCGCTTTCCGACGACACCCCGTCACACCACCTCTTCGTCGGTGACAGCATCTTCCCAGGCGGTGTCGGCAAAACGTACTCGCCCGAGGATTTCACGCAGCTTATCGACGATGTCGAGAGCCGCCTCTTTCACGTCTACCCCGCCGACTCGGTGATTCACCCCGGCCACGGCAAAGACACCACAGTTGGTGTCGAGAGCCCCGAGGTCGAGAACTGGCGCCAGCGTGGTTGGTAGCGCTGGATGAGCGTGGTCGGTAGTGCTGGATGAGTGTGGTTGGCAGCGCTGGATGCAGCCGGAGCTTCTGAAAAACTCGTCAATCCCGCGACATAAATAGGCCGGGCTGCGTAGGATTAATAGTGAATTACAGCGACCAGATGGCCAAAAACACGGTTTCACCTGGACGACAAAGGAGATGGAATTTAGATGATTCGCAAGTTTGCCCGACCAATGCTGGCCTCGGTTTTCGTTGCCGACGGTGTCGACACGCTGATGAACCAGAAGGATCATGAAGAGGGCGCACGCGACCTGATTGCCCGCGTCCGCTCCGTAACCCCGAACCAGTACAACAAGTACGTGCCAAATAGCGAGAAGCTGGTTGTCCAGGTCGTCGCTGGCACCAAGGTTGCTGCGGGTTCCCTCTACGCTCTGGGTAAGGCCCCACGCCTGTCCGCCACCGCTCTGGTCGCTGCACAAGTTCCGACGATGCTGGCTCGCCACGCATTCTGGGAGACCCAGGATTCGAAGGAGAAGGCAGCTCGCCGCACTGGTTTCCTGACCGACATCGGTTTGCTGGGCGGCCTCTTCCTTGCTACCGCTGACACCGACGGCAAGCCGGGTGTCGCTTGGCGCGCTGAGAAGGCTGACAAGCAGCTGAACAAGAAGGTTCAGGCTGCCCTGCCGACCAAGTCTGAAACCGAGCAGCGCACTGAGGAAATCAGCGCAGCCTTCGCTTCCGCCGGCGAGAACGTCCGCGAAAAGGCCGGGCTGCTCCGCGACCGCGCATCTGAGGCCACCGATGGGGCTCGTGAATACGTCGAGGACAACAAGGACGGCTGGCGCGAGCAACTCACCGACGCCTTCGACACCGCTAAGAGCTACGTCGAGGACAACAAGGACGACTGGATTGCCAAGGCTACCGAGCTCGCTGAGGACGCGCGCGACTATGCCGAGGACCTGGGCAAGGATCTCAAGAAGGACACTCGCAAGCAGCGCAAGGAACTGCGCAAGCGCGCAGCCAAGGCTTCCAAGGAGGCCAAGAAGTCCGCAAAGAAGGCGCAGAAGCGCCTGCAGTAAGTTTGCTGCCGCAGTTAAAGCAGTATACTTAAACGCTCCCCACGCCACTACGCGTGCGGGAGCGTTTTC
This sequence comes from Corynebacterium sp. HMSC077G07, assembly GCF_001809225.1. Taxonomy (NCBI): domain Bacteria; kingdom Bacillati; phylum Actinomycetota; class Actinomycetes; order Mycobacteriales; family Corynebacteriaceae; genus Corynebacterium; species Corynebacterium sp. HMSC077G07. The sequence goes on from NZ_KV796517.1 coordinate 30,090, forward strand.
ATATTTTTATATTCATTCAGCACATCAGTTAGCACTAATTTTGCGATTCGTTGAGGAGACCAGGTTGGCGTCGCGCGCATCCGAGCCCGGGCAGGACCAGACAGGCCGCATTGGCCACACTGGCCAGGCAGGTCTGCCGGACCAGGCAAGTTCAGCACCACAGCGAGAAGAAGAAAGCATCCTCGCTGCCGAACAGGCCTACGTCGACCGTGCGTTCAGCTTCCTCGACCGGGCACGCGAGCGCGACCAAGAGTACCTGCGCCAGGTCATGCTCATCGACGACCCAGACCCGCAAGCCCGCGTTGAACGCGAGGTGGAATACCACCGACTACAGGCTAATCTGGACCGCTACCGCTCAGCCGAGATTGGCCTGGTCTTTGGTCGAATCGATATCGATGACACAGACCCCGACAATCCTTTGGCAGAGGAAGGGCCGGGGGCGACCGTCGATAAGCGATACATCGGGCGAATCGGCCTGTCCGATGAAGACGACGACTACCGCACGGTCATCATGGATTGGCGTGCCGACGGCGCGCGCCCGTTTTACCTGGCCACGACCGCGCATCCCGAGGGAGTCAGTCTGCGTCGACACCTGCGCACTCACGGCCGGAAGGTCCGCAGCATTGACGACGAATGGCTCTCCGGCGAGGAAGCCGACAGCGCACACGAGACCGAAGTTGAAGCGGGCGTCGGTGGCGAATCGGTGCTGCGGGAGGTCATGAATCAAGCGCGCACCGGCCATATGCGCGGCATTGTGGAGACCATCCAGCGCGAGCAGGACCTCATCATCCGCGACTCCACCCGCGGAACCTTGGTTGTCCAGGGCGGTCCCGGCACAGGCAAGACGGCAGTGGCGCTGCATCGCGTCGCATGGCTTCTCTACACCTACCGCGATCAACTGGCGAAAACCGGTGTCCTCATCATCGGCCCGAACACAACCTTCCTCGACTACATCTCGCGCGTGCTGCCGAGCCTCGGCGAAACGGGCGTGGTACTGACCACCATTGCCGATCTCTACCCCGGCGTGCGCGGTTCCAACGCGCTTATCGACGGACACAACCCCGAACCCCTGGTTGCGCAGGAAGTTAAGGGCTCGATTGAGATGCTCACTATCCTGCGCGAAGCCGTGCGGGCCTACCAGGAGCTCCCCGCGGAACCTCTTGAAGTCCGGAACGACAACATCACCCTGACGATCACACCTGACATGGTGAAAGCTGCACGCACGCGTGCGCGGCGGACTCGGAAACCCCACAATCTGGCCCGGCCGATTTTCCGCGATCACGTGGTGGAGCTCCTGGCCGCGCAGATGGCCGAGGTCATCGGCGCCGACCCGCTGGGCGGCGAGAACCTGCTGTCCGTGACCGACGTTGCCGACTTACGCGACGAAATCGACGAATCCGGAGCAGTTGCCGACATCCTCGACGAGCTGTGGCCTGCGCTTACGCCCGAGCGGGTGCTGTCGGAACTGCTGAGCTCTCGCGAGGCCATCGACTACGCCGCCACCGATTACGACGAGCTGACGCGCGAGGCTCTCTACCGGCCGGAAGGCACCGACTGGATGCCTTCCGACGCCCCGCTTCTCGACGAGCTGGCGGAACTCCTCGGCCCAGTTGGTGACGCGGAGGCCGATGAAGAGGATTGGCAGGCCCGCGTCGAGGAGGCGCAGGGCGCGTTGGATACCCTGTCCAGTTCTGCGTCCCAGGATCTTGACGACGGCTTCGAGGCCGAGATCTTGTCAGCGTATGACGTCATCGATGCCGAGGCACTGGCCGAACGCCACCGTGAGCGCGACCTGCGATCCACCGCCGAGCGGGCGGCGGCGGATCGCCTGTGGGCCTACGGCCATGTCATCGTCGACGAGGCTCAGGAACTCTCCGCGATGGCCTGGCGAATGCTGCGCCGCCGCAGCCCCAACGGCTGGATGACCCTCGTCGGCGACGTGGCCCAGACGGGCTCCCCCGCAGGCGCCGCGACCTGGGACGATGTGCTGGAACCCATCATCGGATCGAGGTGGCATCTCCACGAGCTAACCGTCAACTACCGCACCCCAGCTGAGGTGATGGAGGTTGCCGCCAGCGTCCTGGCTGAGATTGACCCGGAGCTGGAGGCGCCGCAGTCGATCCGCGCGACCGGCCGCAAGCCTGTTCAGGCCCACACCGTCGCGGAGGCTCTGACGCATGTGGAGCAGGTTGCGCAGCCGGACCGCCTGGTCGCTGTAATCGCGCCCGCCGAGTTGCTCGAAGCCACGCGCGCGGAGGTGCGGGATTTTCTCGGTGGTGGAGCTGATGGAGATGGTGACCCTGATGGTGCTGGCGGGGCTAGTGCCGCCGATGACGCACCTGCTACTCGCCCCAGCAAACTCACCAACTGCGCGGTCTACGACATCACGACCTCAAAAGGCCTGGAATTCGACGAGGTCATCGTCGTTGCGCCCGACCAGATTGTGGCGCAATCCCCACAGGGGCTACAGGACCTGTACGTTGCACTGACTCGTGCGACCCAGGGGCTAATTGTTGTGGCGCCTCAGCAGTCAGGCGTTTTGCCGGAGCTGCAGTGGTTAGAATGACGAGGATAGTGCCGTACAGAATGAGTGAGACATAATGTCCCAAAACTATCTACCTCAGCTAGCTGAACTTCGCGCACGCCGTCTCATTGCCCAGGGGTTAGCTGCAAGTCAAGCACGCAGCGATTGGAATACAAACCTCAAGTCGCCTGCATTATCAGCAACGCATGGCATGGTTGCTCTGCAAGGACAGAATTATTCGAACGGTGTTGATGCCATCGCCTTGCGCAGTGGCAGCACCACCGACGATGTTTTAGCAGCCATTTCTTCTTACGACATCGTTCGCTGTTGGTCGCAACGAGGCACCCTGCACTTTGTTTCAGCGCAAGACGCGCGAGCAATTATGAGGTTGACGAATCCGCGCATCGAAAAGGCAGCAGCAAGACGTCGTACGACACTCGGGCTTTCTCAAGATGATGTGCAGACCGCAAGGGCAGCATTTCATTCCGAATTGCGCTCACGTGGCCTGTCCGACCCGCTGACTCGGACTGAAGCCTATGAGGTTTTCGCAGATCATGGAATAGACCCCACGGAACAAAGAGGTCCTCACCTACTGCGCACATTCGGCGGCGAAGGCGCTGTCGTCCAAGGGCCACGAAAAGGATCCGAAGATACCTTCGTCCTGCTTGCCGACGTAACTTTCAAAGGCGGCCTCTCAGCAAATACCACAGAGGGCTCCAGCACAGAACACTCAGCTGATTCCACGCTGGCCGACATTGCCTGGCGCTATGTTAATTCCCGCGGACCTATCTGTGTAGCTGACTTCGCGTGGTGGCTGGGGATGACGAAAACTCAAGCGAAAAAGGCCCTTAAGCTTATCGACCACTTAATAGTTCCTTTCTCCCTCGATTCCTCTGCCTCTCCGGACGCGCCAACTGGCACAGAATTCATCGGCGAAAATCTCGCGCAAAATGAGTACTTCATGCCGACATGGCAGCAGAACGTAACTGAAGCCGAGCTTGAAGCCGCGCTTTCACTGACGCTTCGACTGCCCGCTTTTGACGAGTACCTCATGGGCTACGGCAGCCGCACCGAAATTCTTCCTGAATCCCTTCGCAACCAGGTCTTAACCAGAAACGGAATTAGCTGGCCTTTTGTAGTTGAAGAAGGGATTATCACCGGCCGGCAATAGAAAAACCGGCACCTCAACTAAGAGATGCCGGTTTAAAGCGAAAGCTAAACTACTAGCTCACCGTTTTGTTAGCTCACAGTGTGAACAATCATGACGTCACAGTCCGACTGACGAGCAACATCAGCCGGCACGGAGCCCAGCAGACGACCAGTCAGCGAGTTAATACCGCGGTTGCCAACCACCAGCAGGTCAGCGCGACGGTCAGTGACCAGAGACATCAGAGCCTCAACCGGGGAGCCGGAACGAACCTCGGTCTCAACCTTGGTAGCGCCGACGGCTTCTGCGGCCTCCTTAGCAGCAGCCAGGTTCTTCTGAGCCGGGTCATCACCGAGGACCTGAACCGAATCCTGGCGCAGGGTCTTGGACGCATCCTCTGCAGTCTCGTAGTAAGCGCAGCCGATAACCAGGGTGGCATCGAAAGCCGCGGCAATCGAGGCAGCGCGCTCTACTGCGAGCAGCGACGACTTAGAACCATCCGTGCCGACAACAATGGTCTTGTAATCACTCATGAAAACTATCCCTCACTGTGGAAGTTGCATTAAAACAGTTCATCGTGCGTAACGCCGTCGTTGCCCCGAACCCACTGGCCAGAGCCACTTTCGCGAATACACTGTTTTACTTCCCACAACAGTAGCAAAAAACTACTCGACACCGGCCTCAATCATCCCCTTAAGTTCCTTCTTGAGGTCGAAAATCTCATCGCGCAAGCGCCCCGCGAGCTCGAACTTCAACTCTCGCGCAGCCGCGGCCATCTGCTCCGACAGGTCCGCGATAAGCGCCTCAAGCTCCGCCCTCGGCATCTGCTTACCGCTAGCACCATCGGCCGCGCCCGAGCCGTCGGCACGCGAGAGCAGCGCATCAGCGGCCGCACCGGTCTTGCCTTCGTAATCGGTGTCAGCGTTGTCGTAGACCTGATCCAGAATGTCCGCGATCTTCTTGCGCAGCGGCTGCGGATCGATGCCATGCTCAGTGTTGTAAGCAATCTGCTTTTCGCGGCGGCGCTCCGTCTCGTCGATGGCGAACCGCATGGAATCGGTGATCTTGTCGGCGTACATGTGCACCTCGCCGGAGACGTTTCGCGCGGCACGACCAATCGTCTGAATCAACGAGCGCTCCGAACGCAGGAACCCCTCCTTGTCGGCGTCGAGGATTGCCACCAGCGAAACCTCGGGCAAGTCCAGCCCCTCGCGCAGCAGGTTAATACCGACCAGCACGTCGTACTCGCCGAGACGCAACTGCCGCAGCAGCTCAACGCGTTTGAGCGTATCCACATCCGAATGCATGTACCGCACCTGCACGCCATTTTCGAGCAGGTAGTCGGTCAGGTCCTCCGCCATCTTCTTCGTCAGGGTTGTGACGAGAACGCGCTCGTCACGCTCGGTGCGCTTTCGGATCTCGCCGATCAGATCATCAATCTGCCCCTCAGTAGGCTTAACGACGATCTTGGGGTCCACCAGCCCAGTCGGACGAATGACCTGCTCCACATACTCTCCACCGGTCTTTTCGAGCTCATAGTCACCCGGCGTTGCGGACATGAACACGACCTGGCCCACGCGGGCATCGAATTCGTCGAACGTCAGCGGGCGGTTATCCAGCGCCGATGGGAGGCGGAAACCGAAGTCGACGAGGTTGCGCTTACGGGAGGCATCGCCCTCGAACATGCCGCCAATCTGCGGCACGGTGACGTGCGACTCATCGATGATGGTGAGGAAGTCCTCCGGGAAATAGTCAATGAGCGTCGCGGGGGCCGAGCCCGGCGCGCGACCATCGATGTGGCGCGAGTAGTTCTCAATGCCGGAGCAGAAGCCGACCTGTTCAATCATTTCGAGGTCGTACTCCGTGCGCATGCGCAGACGCTGTGCTTCCAGCAACTTGCCCCGGTTTTCCAGATCCGCCAGGCGTTCGGCGAGTTCGGCCTTGATGTCCGCGACGGCCCGTTCCATCCGCTCCGGGCCTGCGACGTAGTGCGTAGCTGGGAAGATGCGCAGCTCAGGGACTTGGTCGATGACGTCGCCTGTGACTGGATTGAGGTAGTACAGCGAATCAATCTCGTCGCCGAAGAACTCCACCCGCACGGCCTTTTCTTCGTAGGCCGGGATGATATCGACCACGTCACCTTTTACTCGGAAGGTGCCGCGGGTAAAGGCAATGTCATTGCGGGCGTACTGAATGTCCACCAAAAGGCGCAGGAACTGGTCGCGGTCGACTTCCTCGCCCTCCTTCAGCCACACCGAACGGTCGAGGTATGACTGCGGGGTACCCAGGCCATAGATGCAAGAAACAGAGCTGACGACGACTACGTCGCGACGCGACAGCAGCGCTGAAGTAGCCGAGTGGCGCAGGCGCTCCACGTCCTCGTTGATGGAGGAATCCTTTTCAATATAGGTATCGGTCTGCGCGATGTAGGCCTCGGGTTGGTAGTAGTCGTAGTACGAAACGAAGTACTCGACCGCGTTGTTTGGCAGCAGGCTGCGGAGCTCATTGGCCAGCTGGGCCGCAAGCGTCTTGTTCGGTGCCATGACGAGGGTTGGCCGCTGCACCTTTTCGATCAACCACGCTGCGGTGGCTGACTTACCGGTGCCCGTGGCACCCATCAGGACTACCTCGCGCTCGCCTCTATCTAGGCGCTCCGACAGTTCCGCGATTGCCTGCGGCTGGTCGCCCGAGGGCTCGAACTCGCTGATGACCTCGAAGTTTCCCTCAGCGCGCTCGACTTCACCGACGGGACGGAACTCCGAGTGCGCGAGGACGGGTTGCTCTGCTGCAAATGCCATAGTTCCCAGCGTAGCGAAGGCTGTCTTGAAAGCGGCTGGTTACGTTACTTCCTGGGGCTTTGGGCTGTCCAGGGCTGGGGCCCAGGGGCTTAGGAGCGGCTGTCGAGTTCCGGACCAACATTAAAATCGGCACAGATTTGGACAAGGCTGGCATAAAGTCGCTGCCAGGCCAGCAAAGGCGGGTTCCGCTTCACCAGCTGGCCCTTAGTGCGCATGGACTGACTCCTGGTGAAGCGCAAGCCGTCTTATCGATGGTCCGCGGCTGCGGCTGCGAGGCTGCAAGGCTGCAAGGCTGCGGGAGGCCTGGGTTATCCACACCCTGAAAGTTGTCCACAGATTGGACGTGGAGCCTCTCTCACAGAAAATCCCCTGGGCCGAAAAAGCTTAGAGTCCCGACCATGGGAAGTTTCACCACGGCCGAGTTGCGTGCACTCGGCATCGGAGAGAAAAAGACCAGAGCCCTCCTACAACAAGGCAGGCTAATTAAATTGGTACGTGGCCTCTACATTGACGACCACTCTCCCGCCTCAGTCGCCCGAGCAATCACGGGGCATTACAAAAGCATTGCGCTAACCGGTAAAAGCGCAGCTCAAATCCACTTGAGACTTCCCCTGACACTTCCTATCCAGGCAGAAGGCGCGGGATCAGTTCAGGCCGAGACCTTCTCCATTAGGCACAGCCGCCTACCGTCCTACACCAGCATCAATGGCCTCCCAGTTGTCGAAGCACTCTGGGCAGCACGAGCTTCAAAAGACTATGCACGCAGAATCCTGGAAACACACTACGCCGGCCGGGACGGCGAGAAGCGACTCAACCACGACCTCAGCCGGATGCGGAAAGTTCCCGCCTGGCTGCGTGAAACCATCGCCACCACGCCAATCGGCTCATGCAGCGAACTCGAGCGCAAGCTGGCCCGTCCACTAATCAAGCGCGGGTACCGCATCCGAATGAACCAGTACATCGGCCCCTACTGCTTCGACATCCTGCTTGACCAGTGGAAAATAGCTATCGAAGTCGACTCAGAGACGTACCACGCTAACGAGGACTCGTTCATCGCAGATCGCTGGAAGGCCAACTCCGGCACGCTGCACGGCTGGATAGTCCTGCGGTTCACAGACTCATGCATCAATTGGAATCTCGACAGCGTCCTCGACGAGATCGAGCAGGCAATCCGATGGGTACAAAAGCGCCGTCCCCGCGTGGACTATAAACCAGGATGGCCTGCCTGTCAGAAAGTTTGGGAATGGAATCCAACGGTTGGCTACGCCAATAAGCAGCGATAAACAGCCGATATCGCGAGATAAACAGCCATCCACTTGCCCAATTGTTATTTATTTTGTAATGAAAACTGACCGAACAGCAACTAGCCTGGCGCCTATGAACACCTCGCGCCGCACACCAGTCCACACGCACGCTACGACTCGCCCAGGTTCCACCACTCGAAAAGCAACCTCACACCGAGCCCTTGTGGCCGGTATCCTCGCCACCACCGCATTGGCTTTCACCGCCTGCTCAACACAGGAAACCGAAGCAGCGCCCGAATCTGCTACTCCGGTTGAAACCACTACCGTTACTCAGACCGAGGATGGCGTGTCTGACAAGAGTTCGGGCAACACGCCAAACCCAACCGGTTCTGCACCGGACCAGGGAGGCGATACATCGACGGCGGAGACTGGTGGCACGTCGACGTCGTCAAGCGAAAGCGGCGACAACGGCGACGGGAGCCGGCTTCGTCAGGACATGACCGCTGAAATCTACAACAACCCCTCGCCGGGATCCACCTTCATGGCGGCCGGCGAACAGGCAACCACCTGCATCTACGGCGATGGGTACGGCCTCAACCTCATCGCGGCGGGGCCAAACACGAGCTGCGACTTTGCGAAGGCCGTTTTCAACCAGCAGACCGAGGGGCTTAACGCCTCGGAGGACAATATCCGCGACCACCTGCAGCCAAACATCAAGGCCAAGAGCCCCGCGACCGGGAAGACCTACGACCTCAGCTGCAGCACACAAGACGACGTTGTCGTGTGCACCGGCGGCAACAACGCGAAGATTTACATGTACTAGCGCACCAGGTGGCGGTCGGCAGTCGGTGCAACTGCTGGCCGCCAGCCGCGATTCGCCGATGGGGAATCGCAACAAGCCCGCAAACTCCCGCCTACAGTGAAACCATGACAGTTTCCCGCTTGCGCCCCTTCGGCGAGACCATCTTCGCCACCATGTCCCGCCTCGCTACCGAGCACGAGGCGATCAATCTTGGACAGGGCTTCCCCGATTGGGATGGGCCGGCGGAGGTGCTCGCGGAGGCGCGACATCAGATAGCTGGAGGAAACAACCAGTACGGCCCCGGCCGCGGCATGAAGGTGCTCCGCGAGGCTATCGTCGCCGATCGCGCCCGCCGCACGGGGCAGGTCTACGACGCCGACGCCGAATGCCTCGTCACGGTCGGCGCCACGGAGGCGATTGCCGCCACCGCCTTGGGGCATCTCGAACCCGGCAGCCACGTCATCGTCATCGAGCCATACTACGACTCGTACAAAGCCGCCATCGCACTGGCTAACTGCACATATACCGCGGTGCCGCTCATCCCCGCAGCTTCCGGCACGGCACGCTCCTGGTCGCTCGACCGCAGCGCGCTTGCCGATGCCGTCACCGCCAAAACGGCCATGATCATCATCAATTCGCCGCACAACCCCACCGGCACCGTCCTCGCGGACGAGGACTTGCAGGCCATCGCCGATGTCGCCATCGCAAACCATCTACTCGTGCTTGCCGACGAAGTCTACGAACGCCTGTACTTCAACGGATTGTCACACTCTTCCATCAGCGCTCTGCCCGGCATGCGCGAGCGAACCATTGTCGTGTCCAGCGCCGCAAAAACCTTCAACGTCACCGGATGGAAGATCGGCTGGGCGCTGGCCCCGACCGAACTACTCGATGGCGTCGTCAAGGCCAAGCAGTTCTTGAGCTATGTCGGCGCCACTCCCCTTCAGCCCGCAGTCGCCCGTGGCCTGCAGGAATGTGCCCCATGGGTGGACGAGCTGGCGGGTCAGCTCGAGGGCAACATGCGGCTCCTCGCCGATGGGTTGGAGGGCCTTGGCGCCGACGTCTTCACGCCGCAGGCAGGGTATTTTGTCGTCGCCGATGTCTCGAGCTGGGGGCTTGGCGACGCCCTGGAGACCTGCACCCGCCTGGTCAAGGAATGCCGCGTCGCAGCCATCCCCGTCACCGCTTTTGTGGATGACCCAGAGTCAGAAAAGTACCGCTACCTGGTGCGGTTCGCTTTCTGCAAGCGCGCCGAGGTGATTGAGGAGGCTATCATCCGGCTGCGGGATTATCTTGCTGCCCGGCCTGCAGCTGACGAATCTGATTCAGCGGCTGAATAATCCGCTCCCAAATCCGGTCGACCTGGCGCACGAGGTCCTCCTCGGTGCCTGAGTTTTCCAGAACTACGTCGGCGAACTGCAGGCGCTTATCATCGCTGATTTGCTTAGCGATGCGCTGCTTCGCATCCTCTCGGTCTACACCGCGGCTTTCCACCAGACGGTCGAGACGGACCTCCACCGGGGTATGCACAACTACGACGAGGTCCTGTGCTTCCGACTGCCCCATTTCAATCAACAGCGGAGAGTCAAAAACAATGATGGCGTCACCTGCCGCGTTGAACTGCTCTTCGGTGCGCTGCTCAATACGCGGATGGGTGATGGAGTTCAGCAGCTCCGTCTTCTCCGCGGATACGAAGGCGCGCTTCGCAAGCTCGCCGCGGTTGAGGGAGCCGTCGTCAAGCAAAATGCCCTCGCCGAAAGCTTCGGCGAGTTCGGCAAGCGTCGGTTCCCCGGGTTCGACGACGTCGCGAGCGATCTGATCAGCGTCGATGATGACGGCACCGAGCTCGGCAAACCTACGGGCGACCGTAGATTTCCCACTGCCCATGCCGCCGGTTAGTCCTACTTTGAGCATGTCTCTAAGGGTACGTGGACACGCCCCCGCACGTTAGTGCTTTACGACGAGATCCTCGATGCGGTGACCCTCTTCAACGGGATCTGGGTTGACTGGGGCCGGGGCGGTGCCGTTACCGAATGGGCTGCCACCAAGGGCCTCACGGCCGTGCGGCTGGAGCAGGTCAGAGAGCTCCGGCCCCTTCGGGACAATCCCTAAAGGATTGAGGTCGCGGTGGACCTCGTAGTAATGGCGCTTGATATCGACGAGGTCAGTGGTGTCGCCGAAGCCCGGAGTCTGGAAGAGATCACGCAGGTAGTTGTATAGAACCGGCATCTCGGAAATCTTGCTCCGGTTGCACTTGAAGTGGCCGTGGTAGACGGCATCGAAGCGGATCAGGGTCGTGTAAAGGCGAATGTCGGCCTCAGTGATGTGGTCGCCCATGAGGTAACGGCGGGTCTCTAAGCGCTCAGAAACCTTGTCTAGGGCATCGAACAGCCGGTCGTAAGCCTTGTCGTAGGAGTCCTGCGAGCCTGCGAAACCACAGCGGTAGACGCCGTTGTTGATCTCGGTGTAGATGAACTGCATAAGCTCATCCATTTCCTCGCGCATCTCCACCGGGTAAAGATCCGGGGCGCCTTCGCGGTGGAACTCGGTCCACTCGGTAATGAAGTCCAAGGTGATCCAGGGAAAGTCATTGGTCACGACCTCGCCCGACTCGATCTCGACGATGGCCGGAACAGTAATGCCACGCTGGTAGTCCGGGAAACGCTTGAGGAATGCCTCCTGCAGGCGCTCGTAGCCGAGTACTTCATCGCGGCCACCTGGGCCTTTGTCGAATGTCCAGGAGCGGGCATCGTGCACTGGCCCTGGAATTCCGACTGAAATTGCATCTTCCAAGCCGAGCAACCTGCGAACAATAAGCGTGCGGTGTGCCCATGGGCACGCGCGAGCCGCGATGAGGCGGTAGTGACCGGCTTCAACGGGCCACGTCTTAATTCCGTCGCCTACCTCGCGACCGTTCTTAACAATGCGGTCGTTGATATAGCGGGTGTCGCGGTTAAAGTCCTTACCCTCCTGCGAGTACACACCACCGGTGGAGCGGGAGGAATCCTCTACCTGGTTAGCGTTATCTACCTGCTTGGCTTCGTCCTTTGTTGTCATGTCACCAATCATATGGGCAGAAAGATAGGCTGTCAACGGCAGTAAAGACCGCCAGAGCCACCAAAATCGACAGGGCCACCAGGGCATTAGAGTCATTAGGGCCATTAGGACGGCTTGCGCTTCGCCAGCAGCCGGTTACTGTGCAGCAAACTACTTCTGGTGAAGCGTAAGCCCGCCCTAGAGGGTTAAGTAAAGAAAAGTGTGTCCGCATG
>NZ_KV796518.1:0-57549 GCF_001809225.1 Corynebacterium sp. HMSC077G07
CCGAGCGGACACACTTTTTGCTACTTAACCCGAACCCTGGCCACAAGTGAAGGACCGCGCTGCCCCGCCCCGCAATGCCCCGGCTCGCGCTGCACTGCCAGGTAATAAAAACAAAAAGCCCCGCACCTACAAGGTGCGGGTCTACATGGTGCGCCCGAAGGGATTCGAACCCCTAACCTTCTGATCCGTAGTCAGATGCTCTATCCGTTGAGCTACGGGCGCGTGTGGCGGAGGCGAGAGGATTCGAACCTCCGGCCCGTCGCAAGACAGGCAACTCCTTAGCAGGGAGCCCCATTCGGCCGCTCTGGCACGCCTCCAAAACCACTGGCATCGATCCCGCTTCAGCAAAGCTGTTCGCCATTGCGTGGACGAGACCAAATAACCGCAGCCAATCCTACAGAACACAAGAATTGAAAAGCAAAACACCCGCGGAGCCACCAAATACGGCGCCACAAATAGCGACCACACCTTGGGATTTTGCGGGGATTCTGTACTGCCCAATCCGGGCCATGTTCTACAGTTAGGCCTATGACCAACGATGCATCTTCAGTTCAGCCCAAAACCCGCGCCGACCTCGAGCAGGTTCCGGCCTATGTCCCGGGCAAGGCTGTGCCCGGCGCGCTGAAGATCGCGTCCAATGAAATGACCCAACCGCCACTGCCCTCGGTGGTGGAGGCCATCTCACAGACCATCGCTGACCCAACCACCAGCCCGAACCGCTACCCGGACATGGGCGCGGTTGACCTGCGCATTAAGCTCGGCGAGCACCTGGGTCTGCCCATGGAGCAGGTCGCGGTCGGCTGCGGCTCCTCCGCTCTGTGCCTGCAGCTCGTGCAGGCCACCTGTGAGGATGGGGATGAGGTCGTGTTCCCGTGGCGCAGCTTCGAGGCCTACCCCATTCTCGCTCGCGTCGCCGGGGCTACTCCGGTGCCGGTGCCGCTGGATGCGCAGGGTCGCAATGATCTTTCGGCAATGGCTGCCGCTATCACCGGCCGCACACGCCTGGTTTTCGTCTGTAATCCCAATAACCCGACGGGCACGACCATCACTCTCGCGGCTTTCGCGGAGTTTATGGCGCAGGTTCCGGGCGATGTTGTGGTCGCTCTCGACGAGGCGTACATCGAGCTGGTGGACGAGGCCACTCATGCCGCTACCCCGTTGGCGCATGAGCTGCTGGATACCTACCCCAACCTGGTCGGTTTGCGCACATTCTCCAAGGTCTACGGTTTGGCCGGGCTTCGTGTGGGCTACATGTTCGGCCCGGAGAAGCTTGTGGAGGCCGTGAATAAGGTCGCTATCCCCTTCTCCGTAAACACTCTCGCGCAGATTGCCGCGCTCACCTCGCTCGACGCACAGGAAGAGCTCACCGCCCGCATTGCTGAGGTCCGCGCACAGCGCGTCGCCGTCACAGAGGCCATCAACGCCGCCACCGGCCGCGAGACGGTGCTGCCGAACTCGCAGGCCAACTTCATTTGGATTGACGAGGGGCGGATCGCGAATCTCTCTTTGCTTGACGACGTCTCGGTGGCCACCACCACGGATCTCGGTGACTTCCTGGCGCAGCGCAACATTCTCATCCGCTGCTTTGCCGGCGAAGGTGCTCGCATCACCATCACTACTGAGGAAGAGACCTCGCAGCTGCTGGCTGCGCTAGGAATTGAGCGCTAACAGCTATCGCTCAGCTAGCAGCTACCGGCGCGGCCGGTGGTCGCGCCACCGCTGCGCTCAATCGCCTTTGCGATGCGGTCAAGCATTTGCTGGCCGGTCTCATAGGTGCCGTCGTCAGGCTGGGCTGCGATAGCGACACCAACGAAGGTGCCCGGCTTCTTGCCCGGCAGATAGCCGAACTGCCGCACAAGGTAGACGCCTTCATCATCGGGACCCCAACCGCCCTTGAAGTGGGCGCCGCGGATGCGTCCGAGGCCGTAGGACTGCTCGTCGGCAATCTGTCCCATGAGGTCAGCGACCTTTGGGCCCGCCTCGATGCACTGCAAATTGGCGCCGAAAATAGCCTGGTCGCGCAAATCCCACTGCGTCTGCCCGAAGACGGTGTATTCCGCACGGATGCGGTCAGTGCCCATGACGGTGCGGGTGTCGTGGCCCTCTCGGAGAATCTCGTCGGTGGTCGCGCCCGCGGTCGCGTCATCGCCCAGGGAGTACCACATGGACTCAGCCGCATCGTTATCGGAAACCGTGATTGCGGCTTCGACCAGGGAATCCACGCCCGATTGGCGCACATAAGCCACCGCAATCGGCACCTTGGAGGTCGACCAGGCCGGACCCGTTTTGAAGTCACCCGTGGAAACCACTTCGGAATCCTTATCCGGCGTTGCCAGAGCGGCGCCGGCCAAACCACCGAGTTCCTTTTGCGCGGATTTCACGGCCTCGACAACTTCGCGAGGCATCTCACCGGGCACAACTTTCCCGTCGGAGGATGCGCCGCCGGGGCCGTCGTCAAGCGGATTGGATAGCGTCGGCGACGGCATGCCCGCCGAGTCGGAGCCGATGGTGCAGGCGCTAAGGCCGAGCGTGACGACGGCGGTTGCGGCCAGAGCCGCTCGGAGACGTTTAGACAATGTGCACCGTCGCATTCGTACCGCCGGTACAAGTGACAACCTCACCGTTATCGCGGCAGGTCATGCTGTATGTCTTGCCTGTTGTTGGGCTGCTAGCGGTGACAGTACCGTTGAGCTTCTTCGTAAGTTGGTACTGCTCAACGAAGGAATTGCGGACGTTGGTGGCAAACTGACAGGTCGTCGTGTTACCGCCGACATCTTCTGCATATACCAAGTTCAAATCACCCGGACCGCCCGAGCCGGAGCAGTGACGCCAGTTCGATGGCGGCTGGAACCCTTCAGCGCGACGCTTCTGCTCAGCGGTCGACGAGGTGGAGGAACCCTCAGCACTAGCGGACTGAACCGACTGGGGCGAGTTGCTGCCGGCCGAATTCACTCCCTTCGAATCGGAGAAGTAGAAGTAAGCCATTGCGCCGACGAAGAGAGCGACCGCAACGAGTGCCAGGACAATAACCGCGATGGTCAGCCCCTTGTTGTCATTGCGCGGCGCAGCAGCCGGACCAGCTTGCGGACCTGGAACATAGGGGGCAGGGCGGTATGGTTCAGGCTGCTGGGACTGTGGATACTGCTGCTGCAGATACTGGGTTTGCCCCTCAGGCTGCTCCCACTGTGACCCATCCACAGCGCTCCACGCATTTGCCGGCGTATCAGCGGAGGGTTGATCATCTGACGTGCCCGGATTTATGCTCCACTCACCGAACGAGTCGTCCGAGTGGTTGCTCCGATTCGTTGCCATTGTTCGACCTTTTCCTCAATACCGTCCGCCAGCATGACGCTGGGTTTGTATTACAGCAAGACCGAGCTTACCGGTTTTGGCAATTTGCCCGTATTGTTTCAGGCCACAGTACACGTTGGTCGGAGCAATTAAATTACCTCCGCAAAATTACCTGTGGCAGATTTCGGACACACGAAACCCCCGACCGCATGCGACCGGGGGTTTACGTTCTGTAATTCGCTCTCTATCTGGGGAAGTTTTTACTCATCCCTGGAGAACTGCCGCTAATCGCGACCTAGAACAGTCGTTAGAACGGCCACCACGACGGCTTCGCATTCTTGTTCACGACTACCTTTTCGCCGCCAACGACCCAGTTCGCGGTCGGGTTAAAAGCCGCGCCCAAGTTGGCGTAGCCGCCGTTGTCGAACTCACCTTCGTAGTCCGGAGCCCTGTACGTGAAGTCAACGGAGACAGACTTCGAACTGCTGACAGTCGGGTTGTCCTTGAAGGCACCGAGGAAGCCGCCCTCCGTCCAGGACAGGCGCACCTGACGATTACCGTTGCGCTCGGTGTTGACGTACTCCCCCTCCTTCAGCGTGTAAATACCGCCGCCGAGGATATTGTCCTGCGACTGGCGAGTCACACGAACGAGCTCAAAGTCAGCCGGGATGTTGTGGCCGATTCCCCGCAGTTTGCCTTCGCCATTGACGCCGACGACCTCAATACGGATGGTGACCTCGTCACCCGGTCGGGCCTCCTTACCGCGGATAATCTGCGAGTAAACATCAGCAGACCAAATCGGGCCACCGACAGTGCCGAGCTTCACCTTCGGGGCGCTCGAGCCCGGCAGAGTCAGACCAGGCGAATTAAGTCCTGGCGAGTTCAGACTCGGCGAGGGCAGACCCGGGGACTGCGCCATGGCAGGAGCGCCGAAACCGAAGGTCAAGCCAGCTGCGAGGGTAACTGCGGCAATGGCGGTACGGGAGCGACGTCGCGGACGAGAGGCCTTAGTGGTCTGGGCGTGTGCGTTGTACATGTTGAGAAGCTTTCTGTGAGACCTGAGAACTATCGAGATGAAAGTGCGCAGATGGAAACTACTTAGCGGTTAATGCCCGGCGACGGCAGCCCCGGGGACTGGAAGCCCGGCGACTGCAGGCTCGGGGAGCCCAGCGAGCCACCCGGAACACCCGGAATACCCGGAGCCGGCGCCTCCCGCTTCACAGTGAGCTTCGGCCCCATGTCATGCAGCTTCTCCACCTTGTCGCCTGGGTTGAAGTGGATTTCGGTTCCCGTATTCAACGCACCGTCGGCAATCGCGTCCGTGACGCGGTACTGCCACTTGAAACTCACAGTCGACGTGGTCGGGGAGCCCCATGCCTGAAAGATGGTGCCGGCCTTAAACTCCACCGCACCGTTGTTAACGATTTCCAGCCACTTATCCGACTCGTTCGGATCCGCCCAGTCATCGCTGCCGACCTTGTACGTCGCCGAGTTGGCCACGTACTGCAGGCCGTTCGGAATGACATCGGTCATGCGCTGAATGTAGGACTTAAACAGTTTCGGATTGTTGTCCGTGTAGGTCAGAGTAAAGGTCACGACATCGCCAGGCTTGACGACGGCACCCGCGACACCATTGACCTCAACGGATCGCGTCACATTGGAGTTCTTCCAGCTATGCGTCGCGCTGGAGGAACCAGTACCGGTGACTTCACCAATGGCGTCGGTGACAGTCTGAGTGATGGAATCAACGCTCAGCAGGTCCTGAGCATGTGCAGTATTACCGAATCCCGCAAAGGTCATACCTGCGGCTAGAGAGAGTGCAGCAATGCGAGCAATGCTGCGGTTACGTACGGTGCGAGTTGCCATCTGTCACGGGCTCCTTTTAACGATGCGAAGACTTGTGGTCGGAGTAGGCCAACATGGCGGTTCTCCAGCAGGAATGCACGCGTGATGCATCGGCGTGCGGTTCACTTGGCGATAGTTAATACGACACCTATCGACGGCGGCAACAAGTAGCCATTTTTCGAACATCAACCTAAAAATCGAAAACCATGTCGCCACAGCAGTCACACCAGTCACATGTCCGCACATGCATTACAGGTTTGGGCCGGCTGGAATACTTTTAACTATAGAAATACGCACTGCCCTGAAATGGCTGTTCCTCACCGCTGCCAAAATTGCCCCCATTTTCCATCCCGCGACAAAACACCCCAGCTTGCCCCCTGTAACGCTGTTCAGGGGTATCCAAAGAGCCCAATTACATGCCCGTCCGACCACCCCATAACGGGGTTAACCACGAAAGCCTCCCAAAGGTCCGACTATCCGTCGCTGACCTCAGCACATACGCCAACTTTTAAGAGAAATGAAGAAACCCTCGGTAGAACATCTACCGAGGGTTTCTATCTGCGGAAGCAGGGGGATTTGAACCCCCGGAGGTGTGACCCTCGCTGGTTTTCAAGACCAGTGCATTCGGCCGCTCTGCCATACTTCCAACGCCAACATCATAACCGCATACCGCCGTGAGGCAGCAAACGCCCTCATAACACCCCTTGCCAGCACCTTTCGCTAGCCTTCTCATCCCACACCACACCCCAAGCATCCACCTCTACAGACATAACTATTTTTGCTAATTGCAAAAGAGCTTGAAATACCGCGTGCATAACCAGTTTTTGCATTACCTTTGAAGACTATGAAGGCAATCATTCAGACTGATCTTTCCAACCCCCGCGCCCTGGAATGGGCCGATGCTCCGGAACCGACTCTCGAGGATGGGCAGGTGCTGGTCAAGGTCAAAGCCGCTGGCGTAAACCGCGCTGACCTGCTGCAGGCCGCTGGCCACTACCCGCCACCGAAAGGCGTGACCGACACCCTCGGCCTGGAGTGCGCGGGTGTCATTGAAGAGGTCAAGGGCGACTCTCAGGGCTGGAAAGTCGGCGACGAGGTCTGCTGCCTTCTCTCCGGTGGCGCTTACGCCGAAAAGGTCGCAGTCCCGGCCGGCCAGATTCTCCCACTGCCACATGGCTACTCCTTCACCGAGGCCGCATCTATCGTCGAGGTTGCCTGCACGGTGTTCTCGAATGTCGTGATGATTGCCGGCCTAAAGGAAGGCGATCTACTACTGGTTCACGGTGGCGCGGGGGGCATCGGCACTTTCGCTATTCAGATGGCCAAGCAGCTTGGCGCTCGCGTCGCAGTCACCGCCGGTTCAGCGGAGAAGCTGGCTAAGTGCAAGGAGCTCGGCGCCGACATCCTCATCAATTACAAGGAAGAGGACTTCGAGGAAATCGTCGCAGCTGAGGGCGGCGCCAATGTCATTCTGGACATCATGGGCGCAAAGTACCTCGACCGAAACGTCAAGGCCCTGACGAAGGACGGCCACCTGGTCATCATCGGCATGCAGGGCGGCGTAAAGGGCGAGCTCAACATCGGCCGCCTGCTGAGCAAGCGCGGCTCCATTACCGCCACCGGCCTGCGCTACCGCGATCTAGCTGACAAGGCTCGCATCGTCAACGCCACAGAGGACACCGTTTGGCCAATGCTTGCCGACGGCACCGTCACCCCTCAAATTCATGAGGTCATGGATATGCGTGACGCAGCCAAGGCCCACGAACTGCTCGACAGTGGCGCGGTCAGCGGCAAGATTGTGCTGACCGTCTAGTTAGCTGACCGCCTAGTTAACCGAGCGAGGCAACTGCGCGCACGAGCTGGTCAATATCGTGCGGCGTATTGAACGGCTGGAGACCGACCCCCACGGCACCTCCAGCCTCAGCGATGCCCATGGCCTCCAGCAGTGGCGATTCGTATGCATCAACAATGCTGGTCACCAGGCCATTATCCAGCAGCCTGTCCACGACCACCTTCGCCGACACTCCATCGACGAGGAAGCTAACACGCGGAATGTGCTGTGCCCGCGACACACTCGCGAAAGAATCATCTTCGGTATCCATGCCGATGATGTACACCCGCGGCAGGGTCATCAGCGCCGCAATCAGGCGCTCCGACAACGTCGTCAAGTAGCGAGAAACCTGCGGCATCGCCGTTTCAATGCGGTGCCTACGCGACCCCCTCGCCGTGCTATCCAGCGATGCCAGGTGCAGCACCGATTCCGACACCCCACCGAGCAGTGCCGGCGACACCGGGGAAACCTCAATCCGCTCGACGCCGCGCGCATTCGGCACATAGCTTAACGACGTCATGCGCTCGAACATCTCGGGATCCCTGAACACCAAAGCTGCGACCTCAGGCCCGCCCAGCACGGAGGCGTCAACCAGCATGATGTCGGCGCCCAGCTTGCTCATCGACACGTCGCGGTAGGCAACAATATCCGAGGCATCGACCAACACCCAGGCGTTGGAGTGCTCATGCACCCGCCGAGAAATGTCAGCTACCGGCGCGATGGTGCCAACGAACGGATCCGCGGCCGGGACGACAACGAGGCGAGTGCTCTCGTCTACAAGTTCGTCGAACTGCCAGGAGGGCAACGTACCCGAGGACAAGTCGGCCTCAGCAATGCGGACTTGAGCCCCGTAGAGATTGGCTGCCCGGCGTAGTGGTGCGTGTACGACCTGCGAACCGATGCGAGAAATCACCAGGTTAGAGCCGAGAGTCAAGCGTCGACTCATTGCGGACGTGAACTGCTCCATGAGCACCTCACGCGAAGATCCCAACACCACACCGGCGACCGGACCGCCAGTGAGGTCTGCAAAAGCCCGGCGCGCACTGGCGGTCAGTTCCGCTGCAGCGGGAACGCCCGAGCTACGCGACTGACCATGAGCCCCCGCCCCAGTCTCACCTGGAAGGGACTTCTGTGCATTGCGAAATGCAGAGATCATCGCAGCCTGGACACGTTCGGGCACCTGGGTGCGTTGACCCGCATTGAGGTATGTCCACCCGTCGGAAAGCGACGAGTAAGCACCCCTGGTTGTAGGCACATCAAAGGCCATGAAAACCCTTTCCCGGTTTCGAATTCAAGCTGCGATATCTATTTCAGAATTAACCGTGCAATCACCCACGAATCGAGTGTCCATGCCTCGAACCGTGTATCGCTTGCACATCTTAGTTGGAGCCAATTCTATCGAAGCAACCCCCTATAGGATAATCTTTATCCCTTTTTAGTAGTTGCTTAAAATTGGCTGAACTTTTCCTGCCTGTAGCCATGCGCAAGCACTCCCAATGCGTGAATCATATGCACCAGCCGCAGGCCATAAAGCAGTTACAGCGGCGATTGTATGTAAGTTTTCCAGACTCACATAACCAGTCACATAACCAACCGTGGAAACAGCCTCAGAAGCACCACGTAACCACCAATGACGACCATCCCACGCGACCGTTGTTCGCCGTCACGACGTGGAATAATGGCTCGCCCGGCGCTGTCGGTATTCAATCTAATCCGCCCTTGCTAGTAGTTTGGAGACGTGACTAACGCAGAAAATGATTGCCAATCCGCAGACGCAGCCGACCAGCCGGCCAATACTGTGCGCAATGGCTCCGCTATCCGCACGGAGGAAACTCTCCGTCGCGACATTGCGCGCATAACTGACGCAACGGGTGAGGCACCGGCTTTCAAGTCGCGTTCCCGCACCATGGGCGCTGCCTGGCAGGATCTGGTTACCGGCTTCGGCCAGCGTGAGCTGTGGCTGCAGCTGGGCTGGCAGGACATCAAGCAGCGCTACCGCCGCTCCACGCTTGGCCCACTGTGGATCACCATTGCCACCGGCGCGATGGCCCTGGCTCTCGGCCTGCTGTACTCGCTGCTGTTCCAGCAGGAGCTGGCGTTCTTCCTGCCACACGTGACCGTTGGCCTGATCATCTGGGGATTCATCTCCGGCTGCGTGTGCGAGGGCGCAACCGTCTTCATTGAAAACGAAGGCCTCATCAAACAGTTGCCCAGTGCGCTGAGTGTTCACGTCTACAGGCTGGTGTGGCGTCAGTTGCTTTTCCTGGCCCACAACATGGTGATTTGGCTGATTCTCGTGCTGGTCTTCCGTCCGGATTTGGGCTGGAACTTCTTCCTGGTCATCCCCGCGATGGCGCTGCTGGTGGTCAACGGTGTGTGGGTGACGATGTTCTTCGGCATCATCGCTACGCGCTACCGCGACGTGGCACCACTGCTGGATTCCCTAATTCAGCTGGTGTTTTACATGACTCCGATTGTGTGGACCACCAAGACACTGGAGGAACAGGGCGGTGCCGTCGCCGAACGCGCACGCATCGCAGAGATCAATCCCCTGTTCCACTACCTGGAAATCATCCGCGCCCCACTGACCGGCCAGCCGGTGGATACCTACCACTGGTGGATCGTCCTCGCCTGCACCGCAGTTGGCCTGTTGCTGGCACTCGGGGCCATGCGCCTGTGGCGCTCCCGCGTGAGCTACTGGGTTTAGGCCGCAAAGGCCGTCGTAAAGCGAATAGAACTAGCAAGGGATAAGCATGGTCAGCATTGATACTTACAACGCGTGCGTTGACTTCCCCATTTTCGACGCCAAATCGCGGTCGATGAAGAAGGCGTTCCTCGGCGCCGCGGGTGGTGCGATTGGCCGCAATGACTCCAATGTCGTGGTCATTGAGGCGCTGAAGGACATCAACATCCATCTGCGCGAGGGCGACCGCGTCGGCTTGGTAGGCCACAACGGAGCGGGTAAATCCACGCTGCTGCGACTACTGTCGGGAATCTATGAGCCCACGCGCGGTGCCGCCGATGTGCGCGGGCGTGTGGCTCCGGTGTTCGACCTCGGTGTCGGCATGGACCCGGAGATCTCCGGCCTGGAAAACATCATCATCCGTGGCCTGTTCCTGGGGCAGACGCGCAAGCAGATGAAATCCAAGCTCGACGAAATCGCAGAATTCACCGAACTCGGCGATTACCTGCACATGCCGCTGCGCACTTACTCCACCGGTATGCGCGTGCGTTTGGCGCTCGGTGTGGTCACGTCCATTGAGCCGGAGATCCTGCTTCTCGACGAAGGCATCGGAGCCGTCGACGCCGCATTCATGGCGAAGGCCCGGACGAAGTTGACCGAATTGGTCGACCGCTCCGGTCTGCTGGTGTTTGCGTCGCACTCGAATGAATTCCTGGCGCAGCTGTGTGACACGGCACTGTGGATTGATCACGGTACGGTTCGACAGGCAGGGCTTGTCGACGAAGTGGTCGAAGCCTACGAAGGTAAAGAAGCCGCCGACCAGGTGCGCAACGTGCTCGCGCAGCGCCGGTAGTAGCTTCGCGGGGAGTCCGGGCGCAGTTCCCCATCGTGGCCGAGCGGACGGCTGGCGGGCGGCTGGCGGGCGGCACGGATGCTTGGAATTGCCCACCCGGAGCAACATGGCAAGATAGACAGCAATAAAAACAGTAATAAACGGTACTTCCCCCGATGGAGAACGAAGTGAGCGAAAACTCGGCTGACCACCCAAAGCACGATGAAGCAGCAACGGCCGCAATCGTGGTGACTCACAACCGCATCGAGGACCTGCGTCAATCGCTTCCCATCGTTGCCAGCCAGACCCACATGCCGAAATGGCTCATCATCGTCGACAACGGCAATGACCCGAAGGTCAAGGAGCTCGCTGAGCAGGTGGCGGCGCAGCAGTCGTCGGAAAGCGGATCGGCGCCGGAAATTCACTACTTCGGCTCCAAGACGAACTTGGGCGGCGCTGGTGGTTTCGCACTGGGTATGCTGACTGCGCTGTCGCTGGGCGCGGAGTGGATTTGGTGCGCCGATGATGACGGGCGCCCGGAGGACTCCTACGTGCTGAAGGCGCTGCACAGCTGCGCGCGACGTCACCAGCTCGACGCTGTCTCGCCGGTGGTCTGCGATATTAAGGCCCCGAACAAGCTGGCATTCCCCCTGCGCCGCGGGCTGGTGTGGCGCCGTCATCGCGAGGAGCTTTTCGAAAGCGGCATCAACCCCAAACTCCCGGCAGTGAACGACTCTGAGGGGCGGAGATGGTTCACCAACTTTGCAGATCAGAAGGCTGCGACCGGGCTCGAACTGCCTAGCGACCTCGAAACCATCGACGGCAACCACGACCTCCTGCCCGGCATCGCATCCCTGTTCAACGGCGCGCTGTTTAGCGCCCGCTCGCTGGAACAGCTCGGCGTTCCCGACTACCGCCTATTCATCCGCGGCGACGAGGTCGAATTCCACCGCCGCCTGGTCCGCTCCGGCCTCCGGTTCGGCACATGCTTGACGACGGCCTACCTGCACCCCTCCGGTTCGGGTGAATTTGTGCCCATTCTCGGCGGCAAAATGCACACGCAGTACCCGACCAATGACTTCAAGCGCTACTTCACCTACCGCAACCGTGGCTACCTGATGAGCCAGCCTGGCATGCGCAAGCTCATGCCACAGGAGTTCCTGCGCTTCGGCTGGTTCTTCCTGGTCCAGCGCCGCGATGTCCGCGGCTTCTACCGCTGGTTCAAGCTACTGAAGCAGGGGCGCGCGGAGAACTTCGAGCGCTTCGATCCAAAGTCGAAGTAGTTCGGGCTGGCGTTGCGGCGCTGGCATTGGGGCTGAGGCTGTGGCACTGGCCTGGAGCGCAGACGTTGCGGCTGGTGGGGCTGAGGCTGAGGCGCTGGCCTGCATATTTGATCTCGCCCGGGTCGTGTAGTCCGCATTTCGAGTGCTCAGTGCGCAAAAGTGTTACCTAACCCCTGGTTCCCTTCTCCTCCACTGACATATCGATGAGGTATTCACTCATCGATGCGCTACAGCCTGCGCATAAGTGAATAGTCCTACGATAAGTGCGCGGGCCAGGCCAACAGCGTGGCCATAAGTCCTGAAAAGTCATCGACAAGTGGCGGAAAGTTGGCCATAAGTCAGCACAATTGCAATAGGTCAGCAGCTGAACTTAGCCTGAGTCGCGCGAGGCCGGTGCATTTTCCAGAAGCTGCAAACGCTGCTTACGCTCCTGGATTCTGGACTCACGGAGCTGCCGATCTTTATACGGGACAGTGGCTTGACGAAAACGCCCAACTTCGGACGAAAATACCAACCCACCTGCCTGAATGCGCTGCCTCTGCCGAATAGCGAACTGTCGCAAGACCTCCACGCAGTCCCCATTAATGACCTGTGACCATTGGAAGCGGAGTACATCTAAGTGGAGGTTTCGCAGACGCTTCTCGCGAGCTTGCTCTTTCAGAAGCACAGTCTCCGTAGCTGCTACCCCGCCACCGGAATACTTAATCAGCCCATCGAACTCAATGATCAAATTCAGATGAGGCACATAAAAATCGACGCGCCCAATGAATCCTTCACTGTCATAGAACTCGACTTGCTGCATGAGCACGCATTTTTCGTCGTAAAGCGTGGCAATTCCTGAGTCGATTATGCATTTCTTTGTGATTGACTCACCGATGGTTTCGCTGTGTGCGCTGGCAGTTCGAAGTAGCTCGCGGGCGCGGCGGGTACCCGGCGAACGTGGGTAATTTGTGAGGACGGTGTGCAGTTCTTCGAGGTCACACCACTGTCGCAGTGCGGTGTCAACGATGATTGGCCCGTTTTCGGACTCGGCGGTGCGGCAGATATCGATGACGGTTTTCGGCACATCTGTAACGCAGCGCCCACCAATGCGAACGATGTCTTGTTCGAGGATTCTGCCACCGACATGGCGCAATCCGCCGCCAGGTCGGCGCAGGCCGGAATTGGCAAGCGCGATTGTGGCATTTCGAACAAGCAACGGGATGCCATGCAACGCAGCGGCTGCTTCGCCCGTAATGATTGTCCCGGAACCTGGCTTGACCAGTGCCTTTATCTGCAGTTGAAAACGTTCGAATGCTGACAGCGCATTCCAGCGAGAGCACTCGATGTAGGTGCCGTGCGCCAGTCTGAGCAGGGATCTATCTCGAATATTTGTGCTTTCGACGTGGCCGTGCAGATTATCCAGCTGTGACGTGGCACTGACGTATTCACAAGGATGCTTGATTTGCTTCTGCGCAGCCGCATGGATGAGGCCATCGGAATCGTAAGTCCAGGTAGGCATTGGTTTGGACACACTCCCCGCGGTCGGCTACAGGAATTCACACATTGGAATTAGTGCCTTCATTTATGGCCGACTCCGTGAATATTGGCAGAAGAAAAGCCGCCGAATTGCCCTTATCTGTGGACAATTTGGCGGCTGTGGATAACTAGCTGCGGACACCCAGCTGTCGCTTACTTAATACTTGGCGCCGTCCTCAACTGCGAGACCGAACGGAATGCCGGTGTCTGACGGCCAGTACTTCTCGTCAGCTGAGAAGCTAATCGTTGCCCTTTCCCCATCGCTGTGGCGATTTGGGTTAATCACGACATGGCCGATAGTGCGTGTCTCAGTTTCATTACTTCCTGCAAGCGTTGCTGTCACTTCAGTTGGCTGGTCGAGAACCAAAATCGCAAAGTGTCGATCGTCGGCAAGATGGGGGTTCGGATCCTCACGCTGCTGATAAGCGAGAACCTCGGCTCGATTCTGGAAAACCTTCACAGTACCGGTTACGGTCTGCTGGCCGCTGGTCCCGTTGCTCGACCCCAGCGAACTAGAATCCGAAGCCCCAGACTGCGAACCCGAACCAGCCCCAGACCCCGAAGCCTGCTGCCCCGCCGTCGGATTCGGGCCACCGTTGCCACCGTTACCACCATCAGCGCCAGCGCCATTCGAGCCCGAGCCCGAGCTCGGCGCGCAGTCATTACCAGCAGCAATGGCCTCGACGACATCCAGGTTGTCAACCGGAATCCAGTTAAACTGTTCGAACTCCCCGGCACCCGGATTCGCAGGCGTTTCCACCAGCTCATTGCCCTGGCGCGTCACCAGCAAATCTTCCTGATTACGTCCGCCTCTCTCTGCAGAAAACGAGAACATACCCGGCTGACCAGTAGCTCGCTGAAGAGCGCGACGTACACCGCCCACAGAAGTCACGCCGTCATGGTAGGAATTCTGAAACTGAATTTCCTGACCATTTTCGTCAACGCCGTAGACACCAATCGCATCAATTTCGGCGCTCATCGCACTTGTGCCATAGTTCAACACCAGCTCGGGCACGCACCCATCATCAAGATGCACGAGCGCATATTTCATCGCCCCACCAGGACTAACTTCTCCGACAAAAGTCTGCAGTGGCGCCGGGTTCGCCAGCACCTGCTTGTACACAACGACGGCCTTCTCCGCCTGCGCCTGCACCTGCGCATCGCCATTTTCGCTTGACGACGACACACTGCCCTCAGCAGCCGCCGAATCGCCACCTCGATCCCCAGAAACCTGGAGGAAAAGGAACAGAGCCAGCAACAGGATAATCAGCACCAATAGCACCAAAATGGCGATGAGCTGCTTGCGGGTTTTGCCACCTGAGCTAGTCGAAGGCGTGGGTGTGTGCGTGGTCATGATTGAAGAACTACTCGCCTTGGAAGAACTTTTCCCAGTTGTCTTCGCTGGTCAAAGATGGCACGGCGGCACGCCACTGCTTCGCAAGGTCGTCCCACTTGGAGGACAGTTCGCGCATGAGGCTGATGGTCTCGGCGCGCATGGACTTTTCCTTATCCAGGTCGCGGACCAGGTGACGCACACCGTTCTGGGAGGCATCGGTGACCCAGACGTCGTCGAAGGTGGAAATGTGCCACCAGAAGGAGTCCTCGAAGGCCACAGCCACCGGCCCCGGGCGCTTCTTACCCATCTGGGTGTACGCAAGCCGCTTTGCCATCGTCTTGTTTTCGCTGGAGATCTCGTGTGACGGCGGACGAACTGGGGTCAGACCACCCGGCATCTCGTGCATCGGCAGCAGCTCGGTCTCCGGGAAGTTCTTTCGACCAGCAGAAATGCGAGCGAAGTCGCCCTGCGATGCGTTCTTCAGCACCTCCGGGCCACGTAGCAGGTCACGAACAGCTTCCATCTGCGTCCAGGCCAGGCCGTAGCGCATGGAGACCAGGTTCGAGAGGATTCGTCGTGAAGCGACGTTGACCATGTCCTTTGCGGTGACATCGCCGTGCATGGTGGCGGCGATAAGCGAGTTGCGCAGGCCGAAGTACTGGGCGGCGTTTTCGATGTCCTTCCAGTAGAAATCGGCGTGCCAGACGGCGGCGCCCGGAATGGTGTCGGTCGGGTAGCCGGCCTTGGCGGCGCGGAATCCGTAGTCGATGTCGTCGTACTGGAAGAACAGCGGCAGCGCCAGGCCAATCTTCTTAATGACCTCGGACGGCACCAGGCAGGTCCACCAGGCGTTGTAGTCAACGCCCAGGCGACGCAGCTGGTGGTACTTGCGCACGTCCACGTCGGCGTAACCGAACTTGGGGTCGTTCTCCTCGACGGTCAGCGCCTTCCAGTTGTAGGTCTCGCCGGTGCGGAAGAGGCTGGTCGGGTTGAACAGGAAGAGCATCTGCGCGCCGAGCAGCATCGGCTTTTCCGCGCATACGGCCAGGGCGGATAGGCGCAAGGTGGTTTCGGGCTCGGGGCGGATGTCGTCGTCGGTAAGCAGAACCATGCAGTCGCCCGCAGCGGTGGCGTCGCGCATGCCGCGGGAGAAACCGCCGGCGCCGCCGAGGTTCGGCTGGTGGACAACGTTCAGACGCTCGCCGAGGATCTCCTTGGCCTGGATGAAGTCGGCTTCGTCGGCCGGGTGCTGTTCGCCCTGGTCAACGACGCGGATGGTGCGAACGCGCTCAAGGGCTGGCAGGTCCTCTGCCAGCGTGGCGACGGTTCGAGCACAGTCAACCGGCCGGTTGTAGGAACAAATGACCAGGTCAGTCGGAATATCGCGCTTGATAGCCGACTTGGGCACAACATAGCGGACATCGGAAATCTTTGCGCCTGCGTCCTCGGTGTCGAAGCGCAAGTGAATGGCACCGCCATCGGCGAAGCGGTCCAGCGGGACGGTCAGGCGCACCTCTTCATTGGCAGAACCTGACATCGGCGAGTGCTCACCGGTCCAGTTGCCGTCGGCATCCGAGCCGCCCGCTGCCCAGGAGTCCTCCAAGCGGAGGTGGCCCCCAATATCTTCGGTGTAGGCCAGCACACGCGCGGAACCGACCACGCGCGCACGGATTTCGACCTGCTTAATTGAGGTCCAGCGCTGCCAGTAAGAAGCTCGGAAGCGACCGAAGTAGGTGTCAGTGCGCACCACGGTGTGGCGACCGAGCGTGATCGAGTTACGGGTGGCCTGCACCGAGCTGTCGTAGGCGCCAACGCCTTCGACTCGGTAGTACAAATCCGGCTCCACCCAGTCTGCGGGCGGAGCAAACAGCACGCGCTGAATAGTCAGCATGTCAACATCGGTTTCGGCGGTCAGCTGAGTGGATTCCTTATTAGAAGCAGTCGAAGTCACGTCCCCCAGCGTATCGCGCTATTTCACACGGAAGATGAATACACGCTGAATGATGAAGTTAATTACCGTCGCAACGCCCTGTGCGACGACGAATGCGCCGAACTGTGCCCACTGCGCGTTCCAATCCCAGGCCTCGACAAGCCAGGGCTGCAACACATTAAAGATGCCGACCTGGGTGGCGTAGGTAATCAGGTACAGCACCGCAACTGCCAGCACCTTCTTCGCCGAGGACTTCGACTTGAAGGTCCAGCGGCTGTTAATGATGTACGCCGTAATCGTGCCGAAAACCCAGCCGACCGTCTTGCCCCAGAAGTTGGTCGCCCCGAAGGCGTTGAGCATGATGAACGTCAGGCCGAAGTCCACCACCGCCGCGATGACGCCGGAGATAATAAAGCGCATCATCTGCACTTTCAGTCCGTGCTCGTCCTTGGCCTCCGTCGCCATTGGCACTGCGGCCGAGTCCTCTACGACAAAACCGTTTTCGTGGGAGCCGTTTCCGAGCTTGCCGTTGTCGCGGTTCGGGTTTTCATTTGCTGTTTCATTCGCTGACACGCCTAGGAATTCTAGGCCACCGGCCAGCTAACAAACAGCCAGCGCGAACATAAACAAGCAATAAAGAGGAGAAAAAATCTAACGTCGCAGCGCCTCACGCAGTAGATCCAGCCGCTCCACCGGCGAGAGCGTATCCTCCCCAGCTAGCCCCAGCGCGCTCATCTCCGCCCAGCTAGCCGCTGCCAATTCCTCCACGTCCTCGCCGGATAGCGGGATGCCCTCGTCGCTCTCCCAGCCGAGGCGCTCCATGACATGCGCCGCCACATCATGCCGTAGCTCATCCGAGGTCAGCGCCGCCAAGCACAGCAGCTCCACCAATGCCGCATCGTGCCCGGCTGGGTCTTTCTCGGCGTCCTCTATAGGCAATGCGCGCAATCGCTTAACGACGCTCTCCCCCGCCTCCCCGGTCAATTCCAGCGCGGTTGCTTCCGACCTCTGCAGGTCCAGAGCCTGTAACAGGGGCACGAATTCAAACACCCCCGACCTCTCGATGATGTCCACGATATCGGCACGAGCGGTGGCCAGCGTATTTTGAATAGAGTCCCGTCCGGTCAATTCCCTATTGATTGCGGCAATATCTACCGGCTCCTCCGCGTCCACATCCCCCAGTGCGCGGATTGAACCCGAGCCACCGATGCACAGGGCATCCGGGGTGGCCTCATCGCGGGCAAAAGCTTCTCTGACCTGCAAGGTATGTTCCCACAGGCCCCACTGCCAGATAAGGGTATCGCCGGGACTTTGCAGCACCTCGGCAACTGTGGTGGACAGGGGAACATCGACGACTCCGACCGCTGCGGGTCTGCCGCCAGTCACCAGCTGCGCCGCAGACTCCACCGCAGAGCCGGGCAAATGGAACTTCGTCGGCACGCTTTCCTCGCCCCACCCAAAGATGACTGCTAACACGCGGGACAGGCTTCGCAGATCCATCTGGTCATTGACCCCGAAGACGCGGTGGGCACTGCACGGTTCTTCCTCTAAAGAGGCACCGATAATGAGCGTGGCCGGTTCCGTGGCCACGCGAACGCCTGGGAAGGCGACTACGTTATCGGTCTGTGCTGCCATACCTCACAGCGTACGCAGGAAAAACAATGTGGCCTGGATGGCAAAAACTCGCTACAATGCGCGCGTTTTTACCAGCGGAATCTGGCGCGGCTCCGCACCCCACGGCTCTACCAAGTACTTGCGACGCAGGCGCTGCGACTCCACCGCGGTCCACTGCGCCACCAGCTCTTCTACCCCGCGGGCAAGCCCCAGCACCGGCCCTGCGACTTCTTCGCCTACATGCGGAAAATCAATAACCTCTACGTCGTTGACCTTGGGGAACCGCGGCTCCGTCAGATTTCCCTTGCCGGGCTTGGCCTTCTCTTCCTTCGCGGCAGCACGCAGCTGTCCGATGTGGTCACGAATGCCGGCCACCGATGCTGGCAGGTCCACCACCGTGGCCCCCGCCTGCTCAATCGCCTGCGATAGCAGGTCCGCCCCCTCAGCACTCTCAGCACTCTCAGCACTCTCAGCTGAAGCGTCACCGTCACCATCGCCCGCGGTCACAGTCGCAACAAAGCAACCGGTGAGCAGATTGGCGGCGGTCTCCAGGGCTCCGCCGTCAAGCGGATCCACCAGCCATGCACCCGACAACCTCTCGCCTGCAAAGGACGGCGAGAGCTCCACATGCCAAATGACAACGGGCGATGTGAAACTACATACGGCAAGGGTCTGCGGAGTAGCAGCGGGCGTGGATGTCATGAGGTTGATGGTATCGCGAGTGACGGATTCGAAGCGGGGTAGCCTTTATCGCATGTTCGACTTTTTCAAGAAGAAGCCGCGCGAAACCATCAACATGGCCGCCGAGTACACCAATACCCCGCTGTCGAACCAGATGGTCATGCTGTTCGCCGAGGAACTGCCCATCCTCGACAGCGCAGAGCGCGCACAGGTCTACCGCGCACTCGAGGCCTACGACGGCCCGCAAATCACCTCGCAGGAAATGCTGCCGGAAGAGATCCGAAAAATTATGGATCTATAGCCTCTTCGTACATTTCGTTCGCTTTCCGACGGCCCGTGCGCAGCCTCAAGCGTGACCAACACCTCGGAGCGTCACGGGCGACGGAGCCGGTGCAAAGGGGTAGCCTAGCCTTGATGTCCACTAACACTAACGGCAAGTCCAGCACCGATGCTTCGAACGGTGCCTACGGAGCCGTACACACAGAAGCCAGGACCCTGACCGGTTGGGGTCGTACCGCCCCCGCTAAGTCCCAGGTGCTGTCGACGCCGGACTTGGATGAAATCGTTAACGCCGTCAAGGCTGTCGCAGACCAGAACTCCGACAAGCCTGACCACCTGCGCCGCGGTGTAATTGCCCGCGGTATGGGCCGCTCTTACGGCGACCCCGCCCAGAATTCGGGCGGTCTTGTCATCGACATGCAGAAGCTCAACAAGATTCACTCCATTGATCAGGAGTCGGCGATTGTTGATGTCGACGGCGGTGTCACGCTGGATCAGCTGATGAAGGCTGCACTGCCCTACGGCCTGTGGGTACCGGTACTGCCGGGTACTCGCCAGGTGACCATCGGTGGTGCCATTGGTCCGGATATTCACGGTAAGAACCACCACTCCGCAGGTTCTTTCGGCAACCATGTGCTGTCGATGGAGCTGCTGGTCGCTGACGGCCGCATCCTGCACCTCGAGCCGGAGGGCTCTGCAGATGACCCGGACGGCAAGTTGTTCTGGGCAACTGTCGGCGGCATGGGCCTGACCGGCATTATTGTCCGCGCTCGGATCAAGATGACCAAGACCGAGACGGCCTACTTCATCGCTGATACGGACCGCACGAATAACCTCGACGAGACCGTGGCATTCCACTCCGATGGCTCGGAGCACAACTACACGTACTCCTCCGCGTGGTTCGACGTCATCTCCCCGGAGCCAAAGCTGGGCCGTTCCACTATTTCCCGCGGTTCGCTGGCAACCTTGGCGCAGCTGGAGGAATTCGCCCCGAAGCTGGCCAAGGATCCGTTGAAGTTCAACGCTCCGCAGCTGATGACGGTTCCGGATATCTTCCCGAACTTCACCATGAATAAGCTTTCCCTCATGGCTATCGGTGAGGCCTACTACCTCATGGGCGCCCCGGCGCGTAACCAGGTCAAAAACCTCACCCAGTTCTACCAGCCGCTGGATCTCATCGGCGAGTGGAACCGTGGCTACGGCTCCAACGGCTTCCTGCAGTACCAGTTCGTGGTACCGACCGACGCCGTCGAGCCTTTCAAGGACATCATCCGGGACATGCAGCGCTCCGGCCACTACTCCGCGCTCAACGTGTTCAAGCTCTTTGGCCCCGGCAACAAGGCCCCACTGTCCTACCCGATGCCGGGTTGGAACGTCTGCGTGGACTTCCCGATCAAGCCGGGTCTGGGCGCCTTCCTCGATGATCTGGATAAGCGCGTCATGGAGTTCGGCGGCCGCCTCTACCTGGCCAAGGAATCGCGCACTTCCGCCGCTAACTTCCACCAGATGTACCCCGAGATGCAGAGCTGGCTGAACACCCGCAACGAGATCGACCCGCACGGTGTCTTCGCCTCTGACATGTCGCGTCGACTGGAACTGCACTAAAAGAACCGAGAGGATTTAAGCCCCAATGATTAATGCTGTAGGCGCTGCCCAGTCCATCCTGCTGCTCGGCGGCACTAGTGAAATCGGCCTGGCTATTACCGCCGAGTTCCTGAAGAAGGGCCCGGCCAAGGTCATCCTGGCTTCCCTGCCCAACGATCCACTGCGCGAGGCCTCCGCTGAGAAGATGAAGGCCGCCGGCGCTTCCGAGGTGGTCACCCTCGACTTCGACGCAACGGACTTCGACTCCCACCCGGAGGTCGTCGAGAAGGCATTTGCCGACGGCGACGTGGATATCTGCATCGTCGCGTTTGGCATGCTTGGCGACGCCGAGGAGCTCTGGCAGAACCAGCGCAAGGCCGTCCTGGCTGCGAACATCAACTACACCGGCGCGGTGTCGATGGGTGTTCTGGTTGGTCAGAAGTTCAAGGCGCAGGGTCACGGCCAGTTCATTGCCATGTCCTCCGTTGCTGGTGAGCGCGTGCGTCGCTCCAACTTTGTCTACGGTTCCACCAAGGCCGGCCTGGATGGTTTCTACCTGAACCTGGGTGAGGCCCTGGAGGAGTACGGCGTCAAGACCCTGGTTATCCGCCCGGGTCAGGTCCGTACCCGTATGTCCGCTGACGTGGACGAGGCTCCGTTGACCGTGAACAAGGAAGATGTCGCCAAGCTCGCAGTGAAATCCGTCGAGGCCGGTAAGACCCTGGTCTGGGCTCCGCCGGCATTCCAGCTAGTGATGATGGTGCTGAAGCACATCCCGCGCCCGATCTTCAAGAAGCTGCCGATTTAAGACTCGAACAGCAGAGCTTTTACAGGGTATTTCCGCGCTGACTCTCAAGTTTCTTGCATCCGTTTCGATAAAACCCCAGGGCTGTTTTCTGAGGAGGGCGAGAAGTGCAAGAAACTTGAGAGTTTCTTGCACTTAGGCCCCTTTTCATCCTTGACCCCACTTTTAGCGCCTGGGCTCAGACAACCAAGCGTGTATTGGTCTCAACCCACAGCTGCAGTTCCAATTGGGATAACCGTGGAGCAATACGATTGCAGCAGCTCATCATCGTGACTGACTAGAACTATGCCCATTCCCTCGCTGTTGAGTTCTTGCAGAACGCTCATCACTTTGGTCGCTGCTTGATAATCAAGCGCAGAGGTAATTTCATCGCAGAGCAGGAGCTTTGGGCGCACGGCTAGAGCACGTGCGATTGCAACACGCTGCCTCTGCCCTCCAGAGAGTCCACTTGGCTTACGCTGTGCGAGCTGCTTATCGATACCGACTTTATCGAGCAAATCTATTGCCGCTCGGCGTGCGTCACGGCGTCCCCTTACCGACACCCGGGCTGCACGCGCTACGGCATCGAGCGCGGTCATTTTCGGGTTCAACGTAGAGGCAGGATCCTGCGGAACTATCTGCATCATCAAACGATTCTTCCGTGGCCATGTACGCTTAGCTTCACGAGTTACACCAGCACATTCAATCTCACCCGACTCTGCGTGGTTTAGCCCGATTAGGCACCGAAGTAGTGTCGACTTTCCGCTTCCCGACGGTCCCTTGACCCCAACCATAGTGCCACGCTGTACAGCGAAAGAGAGGCCCTGAAAAAGAGTCACGCGTTCATTATTCACGCAGCTCAGGTTGGAAACTCTTAAGACTGGAGACGCGCCCGCCCCTGCCCCCGCCCCCGGCATAGATTCACCAATCGAGGCTTTGGAGAGTTCTGTGACCTGGATGTCTTTCGTTACTGAACGCGGGCTGTGGCCAGAAGTCGTCTCTACACTCTGGCGTTCCACGCGCTGGGTGATCGAATCGCTTTTTTCCGTTCCATTCCCGACAGCCGCGACCGAGTCAATGCAAATCGCAAGCTTAGGAACCTGGTGGGCGGTGAAAATGACCGTAACGCCACTATCCGCGATGCCTCTTAGCAGATGAGCGATTACCGTCGAAGTATCGGAGTCAAGGCCGGCGAAGGGCTCATCAAGAGCGATGGCTTCAGGCGAACGCGATAGTGCCCGAGCCAGTGCCACCCGTCGCTGCTGTCCACCAGAAAGCTGGTGAATACGTCGGGAAGCAATGCTGGCTGGAAGATCTACACGCTGCAGCAACGCTGCAACGTCGGCCGCTGGAGCTAGCTCCCGGAGCATCCGGGCTACTGACATCAATGGTGGCAACTCGGCGCCCGGATCCTGTCCTACGAAAGCAATGTGCTCACGGCGAAAATGAGCTAATTCACATGATGGAAGCTCCAGCGGGTTTACATCTCGCCACTCACTGGACTCGACAGAAACCCCACCAATTACTTCCGATCTCTCCGGTACCGCACCAATCAATGCCTTTAAAAGTGAGGTCTTCCCGGAGCCGCTCACCCCAGTTAAAACCGTAATCTCACCCGCTCGGGCAGTGAGCACTGTGCGGGGTAGGATAACGTGCCCGCTTTGCATCACGGAAATATCTACATCAATCACGAGCTCGGCACATCCTTCGGTTCCTTCTGCCTCCCATTAATCAGGGCCACTACAGCAATCGATGTCGCTGCCAACGCGGCGGCTGGTGCAAGTACTGACCAGGGGTTCAGTGATATTCCACTCGCGTTATCCCGCACCATCGCTGACCATGCAAACTCACCGAGGCTTCTCCCGACCCCAAGGAAGCTCGCCGTAGCCAGCACATACAGCGCTTCGATAATGCGAAGACTCCATACCGAACGAAGTACTGCGGAAATATTGGGAATGATGTCCCGCAAGATTATCGAGACGGTCGATACGCCACTGCCCAGCGCAGCCTGAACATAACCAGCGTTAGCAACGGGATAGGTGGCGGCGGCGACCACACGGGCAGCATAAGGCGTACCCACCACAACCGAAACACCAATAAGCGCTGGTAGCCCACCATTGGGATACAAGACTGCAGTTAAAAGCAAAAGAATTACTGCGGGCACCAAGATGGTGACATCCGCCACTGCTTCAATAAAGAAGCCCAGTTTTGGCTTTAGCGACCCCAAGATACCGAATAGAGCGCCAAATGCCGTGGTCAAAGAACCGACGATAATTGCAGTTACGACCAAGGACCGGCCACCGACAAGCACTGCAGCGCCCACGCTTCTCCCCAGGTGTTCTGTTCCTAGGAAACCCTCCTCGTTACCGTTAGCGAAGGGCACGCCATGCGCCGACAGTTCAATGCCAAACAAACCAGCAGCGACCGGTCCGCCTAACACTAGGGCGATAAAGGCCCCCGCTAAAAACCTTCGAATCATAGTTGCACCTTCGGGGTGAATGCGACTTTTATTGCATCTGCCACAGTCAGCAACACCAATATGATCGCCCCTGTTACAGCAAGTACGGCAAGAATCACCGAGATATCCCGTTGCGCGACTGCATTAGACACCAAAAGCCCCACTCCAGGATGGTTAAATAACGCTTCGACTGTGACTGTCCCTGCTATCAAAACACCTGCTGTTGTAGCCATTGAAGTAGCAAATGTCGGTGCGGATAGCGGCAGGATATGTCGAAGTGCCAGCTGATTTCCCACGATTCCGTTTAGCTCAGCATTGCGGACCGCAGTGTTGTGAGAAGCATCCTCGAACGCTGCGAAAAGCATTCTCGAATTCCAGGCCGCCTGAGGAATTACCAGCGCCATAACCGGTAATGCGTACATACTTATCTGGGCTGGCAAGCCTTCCGCGGTAATAGTGACCGCGGGAAACCAACCAAGCCAGAGAGAGAATACCGCTACCAGAAACACACCAACGACAAACTCTGGTAGCGCAATTAATGCCACTGTCGATCGGTCAATAATGTGCGAAATCCAGGGTCTTTCAGCACGTGAAGCCCAAAAAATGGCGATTGCTACCGAAAGAACAGCAGTGACTAAAAATGCCATACCAGTTGTTGCCAGCGTCACAGGCAGCGCTGAACTCAGCAGATTAATAATCGGTACTCCGTTTACGGAAGTACCAAAGTCGCCCGCAAACGCACTTCCCAGCCAGCTCAGGAAGCGGGCCATAAGCGGCTTATCAAGATTCAGGTTTCTTTCTAGCGCTGCCAGAGCTTCCGGGGTCCGGTTTGCGCCCAAGATTGCGGAGGCAGCATTACCGGGCAGCCAATCAATCGCTACAAAAACAAGTCCGAGAACTGCGAAAAGTAAGCCTCCACGAATTATCAGCCGAGGAATAAGCCAACGCGCGATTTCCGCTGGCACACTAAGCCTTCTGGACGGTTTCAAGAAGGACACGACCATAGCCTGGAGCCTTAGGCAGACCACTCAAATTAGCTCTCGCAATATCGACTCCGTCAGATGCACCCCAGACCAGATACCCGGATCGCTCGAACTCAATCTTCTGCAGCTGGCGGCTTAGCTGGTTAATTCTCTCAGTATCGGTGCTTTCCAGTACCTGATCATAGATCTCGTTGAATTCAGCATCATCAAATGCGGTCTCATTAGAGGCCGCGTCACCGTCGAGAACCTTCCCAGCGAAGAAGAGCACAGAATCATTAGTTCCCCAATAGCCACAATATAGGTCTGCCTTGGTCCATGTCTCGTCGTAGAAAGTACCCGAATCCTGCTCCACTACATTGAGAGTCATGCCGATTTCTTTCACCTGATCAGCGATAACCTTCATCGCCTCTACTTGACCCGGAGCCTCAGGGGTAACGTACAAATCATACGTTTTCTCAAGGTCAAAATCTGCCTCTTGGAGGAGATTCTTCGCTTTCACAACGTCACGCTTACGCACTAACGAAGAATCCAGGTTCGAATCTGCCGTTCCAAGAATGTCGTTTGCAGGGGTTCCATAACCGGAGAGAGCTCGTTGGATGATTTGCTCCCGATCAACTGCAAGGCGCAGCGCCTGACGAACTTTCACATCTGAGAAAGGCCCATCTGAGGTACGCATGATTAGTGGAATAACCGAGTCATTCATCCGGCGCACAATCTTTATATCTTCATTTCCTTCGACGGATCGGGCCGCAATAGGACCCGCAGCTTGAGCTAAGTCAATTTGCCCGGACAACAGCGCATTAGTCATTGCGGTGGAGTCTTCAAATGGAATGACATGGACCTCAGCAACTCCTGCTACTGTTCCGTGATAGTTATCGAAACGCTTGAGCTTAGCAGAACCATTTTCCCAACTGACCAGCTGGAACGGCCCCGATCCAATGGGCTTTTCAGCAGAGGAACCCTTCTTCATCACGAAGGTCATCAATCGCGCAAGCATCGGAAGCTGTGAATTCGGTTCCGCAGTTTCCATCACAACGACGTTGGCTCCAGCAGCACGAATGCTATCAGGCATCACTGGAAGCCGGAATGAGTTTTCCTCATCCGAAAGCATCTTCTTCAACGACCACACGACATCTTCAGATGTGACCGAGGAACCATCATGGAAGGTAGCACCGTCGGCAATCATAAATTCCCACTCAGTCGGATTATTCTGTTTCCATTCCTGCATCAGGCGTGGCACTACAGTTTCTTTCTCGCCCGGCACCGTCAGAGCCTCCCAGATCAGGGAGCTAATAAGCATATCTGAATCATTAGGCAAAAGCTGGTAAGGGTCTCGTTGAGCGCTTGCCGCTTTCCCGAGAGCCCCAACACGCAGCACATTAACGTTTTCGACTTCATCCCCACTGGCAGCCCCATCCCCTGCCGTCGACTCTCGTGACGTACACGCCGTCAGAAAAGTGCCTGTCCCAATAACTGCCATTGCAGCGAGGAATTGGCGTCGAGAAAAATTGGTCATGATGGTTCCTTAATCTCTAAGAAAGACTGCCCACAGGAGAAAAGACATAGCTAACAACTACAGCAGCAGTAAAGCTTAGGCAAGCCTACTAACGAAATTCTTTTAAGAATAATTACCTAGGTCACCCTTTGCAGCATAGGCTACCCCCACCTAATCTCTCTGTCATGCAGCATTTGCACCTGAGCCAAGAACTCTCACACAGGATCGTTAAAGCTGCCGACGAACTGGCTGCGACACAGAAGATTAGCTCTCCCGACTCGTACAATGCCATCAATCATCTTTTGACTGATGAGCTGGAGGAACTGAAAGAACTAATTCTGCTCTCCCCTACTGCCCATGCCACTTCCATCCATGGACTTCCCTTCCCTGCAGTTCACGGACCTACCCCAGCCACGTGGCAGGAATGCGTTGGCAAGGTCCGAACCTGGAGATTCGTTCTTGCGATCATCGCTAGCGCTGTCGGTCGCCCATTCGGATGGTTCGGACAGCAGAAAGGCCGTATCACCACAGACTTGGTGCCGACCCGCAGCCAGGAGAACCAGCAAGTTGGCGCCAGCAGCAACACCACATTGACTCTGCACACAGAAGATGCTTTTCATCCGCGGCGCGCGACGCACTTCGCTTTATTTGGTCTTCGTAACCCCAAAAATGTCGGCACTACGCTGGCCCCCATCGATGAAGCATGGCATCTACTCGATGTAGATTCGAAAAAAATTCTAACCGGGGACGGAGCCATCATTATTCCAGATGCATCTTACGGTGATTACGAATATGCAGCTCCTACTGCCATGACATCAATCTGGAAAACTGATGGCAATTTAGGCATGCGGTTTGACCCCGCCTACACAGACAAAAATTCTGGAACCTTACAGTGGTGGGAGGCATTTGAGAAGCTTCAACAGGCTCTTCACACTGTCACCTATACGGTGCCTATAAAGCCAGGTCAGATGGTCATCATCAACAATGACCGATGCGCCCACGGACGAGTACCTTTCGTAGCCAACTACGACGGGACCGACCGCTGGATGCTACGCATCAACATTATGGGAACCAAAAACACACGCCCCATCAATGAAATCAACGAACCCGGCTACGGCCAACACATCCGATTTATGGATGGTGAAATCCTATGAAACAGCGAACTAACCTGACCGTCCTCAGCAGATCAGAACTAGCTCAAATAAAAATTTCACCCGAGTCCGTACTCGAGTCGGTGAAATCCGCTCTCATCGAGCTCGACCAGCCAGGAACTCTGTGCCCAGGGAAAATCAAAGTTGAAGTACCTGAAAGCGTGAGTTACTCGATGGTCGGCAGAAGTCGTTCTTCAAATTCCGTCGGATTCAAGACTTCCTATACCCATTGGAGCAAAACTCACCAACAAAGCGCCAGGGATAGAAGCTATTACACGACCCTCACACTGTACGACGATTCCAGCGGATATCCTATTGCACTTCTCGACGGCGCTGCGGCAGGAACTCTCAGAACCCCGGCAGTCTCAGCGCTGTTGGCACAGTATGCTGGTGCAATTCCTCAGAGCGCTCTCATCATCGGTTCGGGAACCCAAGGACAAAACGCAGCCCCTTTTCTCCTTGAAACCTTTGAAACATTAAACACGATTTATCTCGCCGGCAGCCACAGCGTGGGACTAGAGAAAGGCGCCAAGATTGCATCAACAGCAGCAGTGAAGCTTGGCCGAAAAATAAAAATCAAGATTGTAGACGATCCTACAACTGTGAGTTCAAACTGTGATCTCATTATCGGGGCCGCTGGACCTGAGACTCGTTGTACTGTCACAGCATCCGATATTCCCCGGCACGCAACCGTCGTTGTTGTGGGCTACGGAATCGCCCCTGATATCTGTCATCAAGCGAGCAGAGTCATCACGACGAGTATCGAACAGATGAATGTTACCGGTCGCGATTACGCTGACACCGATGGTCGGTTGCCGAATGTCCATGCCGAACTATCCGATTTGCTCCGCAAAGGGCGCAAACTGCCTCGTATTGACGAAACTACGTTTTGCTATAACAGCGGACTAGTTCTAACCGATATCGCTGTCGGCCAAATCCTCGCCAAGGAAGGTCTTAAGCAGGGATTCGGGACGGAGATATCCCTGTGGTAAGTGCCATATCATGCAAGATTGATGTTCCAAGCTGGCAAACGGCTCTGATTGGCTCAGGGAAACTTGACTTCATTGCTGAGCTTTCCGACACCCCTTTTCATGTCCTTTGCCCAAACCAATTTGCTCAAACACTTTCAGCCTGGCATACAACCGCTAAGGAAGTCGGCATTAAATTCGGTATTCGATTTGGCAAAAAGGCAAATAAGTCCGCGCACTTCAGTCGCGAGATAGCACTGAGTGCTCTTCGTGGTTTCGACAGTGGAATCGATGTCGCCAGCGTAGAAGAGTTCCAATCATCTCTGGCCGCTGGTGTACCAGGAAATAAATTAATCATTACTGGTGCTACACCGAGTCGAGAACTTATCCATTTGGCAGTTTGCCACGATGCAACTCTAACTATTTCCAATGAAGTAGATTCAAGAATAATTTCCCAATTTGTCGACGAAATCGATACGCCTAATCAGCTCCGAGTTCTTCTCCGGATTGCGAACCAAACCCCCTCCACACGGTTTGGTATGAGCATCGATACCGCCTTGTCTCTAACCGCTCGTCTTAGCCAAGGCCGTGCCAACATCGAAATTACCGGCCTAAGTTTCCACTGCAACGGTTATGACCTCCACGAGAGGATAAACATGTCGCATCTGGCAATCGACACCCTACTCAAGGTGCGCTCCCTGTCTCCACGGGCCGACACTATTTCCATTGGAGGTGGATTTCCCACAAGCTCAGTCGAGTATGGAGTCTGGCGAAACCTACAATCTCGACTAAAAAACGAAATGTTCATAGATTCGGATAAACCTAAAGACCAATATCCGTTCGGATCACCTTTATCCGGACAATACTCACTACGGTTTATAGCTAATCAA
Source organism: Corynebacterium sp. HMSC077G07 (assembly GCF_001809225.1). Classification (NCBI taxonomy): domain Bacteria; kingdom Bacillati; phylum Actinomycetota; class Actinomycetes; order Mycobacteriales; family Corynebacteriaceae; genus Corynebacterium; species Corynebacterium sp. HMSC077G07. Next base: position 29,437 of record NZ_KV796518.1, read on the forward strand.
CATCGCCCACTGACACGTCGAGATATGGAGTCCACTCGACGCAGCTCGGACTCCATGGCTCAGCGCGCTCATCGTCACAACATAAAGATTTTGGCAGAGCCTGGACGGTCTTTATGCCAGTTCGCGGGTGCTAGTTTCTTTCCTGTTCTTTCGTGTCACGCATTGCCCAATGCTGCACGGACAGTAACTGTCGTACGTGGAACTAGTCTCAGCCTCTCAGAGCAATGGTTCAACTCGGAGTATTATCCGGACCCATACCTTGTGCGTAACGGAGTCATTATCGACTCGGGAGTAGCTACCGCAACAGCAGTTTCCGGATCAACGTGCTTAGACAGCGATTATCTCAGCAAAAGAATGATTCAACTCCCCGACAGGCCTCGACCTGGAGATTTCCTAGTCTATCCCGACACAGCCGGGTATCAAATGGACTCGAACGAGTCTGCTTTCCACGGATATCGGATTCCTCAGAAATACGCCTTTAATCCTGTCACCATGACCATCACGGAAGATCGCTAGAACAGAGGCCAAATAAAGATGCCAAAAAGAATTTATACGCAGATGTCTCAACTCATTGGCAATACTCCTCTGTTCGAGCTTGTCTGTACTCCCCAGAAAAGTCGCGTTTTGCTTAAGCTCGAGCAATTCAACCCAACTGGAAGTGCGAAAATCCGAATGGCCCAGTCGATGATTAAGGCGGCAGAGCAGGATAACCGACTTCAAGAGCATGGCACTATCGTTGAATCGACTTCCGGTAATACTGGACAGGGCTTAGCACTTCTTGCACTTGAGCGCGGATACGACTTCGTAGCAGTCGTCGATAATCATTCTTGTAAAGATAAATTGAACTCCATGCGTGCAATGAATGCACAGATGTGCTTCGTTTCCAATCAAGATGACGATTCGCTCGCCACATCGGCTAGAGAAAACCATGCTGAGGAGCTCAGCAAACAACACGGCTGGGTATTCATGAAGCAGCACGACAATGTTGCAAATTCAATGGGTTATTACCCTGCAGCTGATGAAATTTTGAATGATCTCGGAGCAAGTCCATCTCATATCATCAGTGCTGTAGGCACAGGTGGAAGTCTCTTTGGAGTTACTGAACGTCTCCATCAATTGGGACACCGTCCCACTATTATAGGCGTCGAACCGGAAGGTTCCATTGCATTCGGTGCTCCTGGACACGACTATTGGCAATCTGGAACGGGCACCCCCGAAGGTGCAGTTATCGGCACTTCGGTTCGCTACGACTTACTCGACTACGGAGCAAAGGTATCCGACAAGGCAGCTTTCGCTGCATGTCGGGCGATCGCAAAGCATACGGGACTTCTACTGGGAGGATCTGCCGGTGGAGCCGTAGTGGCAGCCCTCGAGCTCCTACCGAGCTTTCCCGCTGGTTCTACATCATTGACCATGGTGTGCGATGGAGGGGAAAAGTATCTAGATACCGTGTTCAACGATGAGTGGATGGCCGAACGCGATTTGCTCGATGTAGCTCTCGAGTCCAAAATTTGGGAACAAGTTATGTCATTGCGCGCTGGGGAAAGCCCAATTTCGCTAAATTCAACACGAGTTTCATGGTCGAAGGAAAAGTAGTGCCCGGAGCTACCTCTCAGAAACTAAACCGCCAGATTTTGGCGTTGTCTCTTCCCCTTGCCGGCACACAGCTTGCGAATATCGCAATTTCAACCACCGACACTTTCATGATGGGCCAACTTAGCCTCGGGGCTCTTGCTGGCGGAGGTTTGGCAGTTGTGTGGTTTAACCAGATACGCACAATGGCCGTGGGCCTATTAACACCGCTGGGCAATAGAATTGCGTCGGCTCATTCACTCTACGAAAGCAAATCTCGCGAGCGAGCGGACTCCGAACTATCTGCCGCTACGCTGCAACGCGAAATTCGCAACCTCTCACGCACCGGCTGGCTATTAGCAACTGTCAGCGGTCTAGTGGGAGCACTGGTTCTGATGGCGATTGCCTACGCCCTACCGTTTTTCGGCCAGTCCGCTGAGATTAGTTCCGCAGCCACTTCCATGATGTGGTTGCTCGCGCCAGGTCTTGTTCCTTGTTTGTGGTTCCAAGTCTCCCGTCAGTTTTGTGTAGGCCTCGGCAAACCAAAATCTCTACTGCACATCACCGTGGCGATGATTGTAGTGAATGCAGCATTGAACTACGCACTCGGTTTCGGGTTCGGGCCTATTCCTGCATTGGGGCTGCTAGGTATTGGACTGTCCACCACACTGGTTCATTTATTGTCGGCCCTAATTTACCTGCGAATCACCATCCGAGATCCCGACCTCTCAACTTTTCTTGCCCTCGATTTCTGGAGTGCCGACAGAGACACGATGCACGGAAGGCTCCGTCACCTCGTCCGCACTCAGCTTCGTCTGGGGCTTCCAGTCTCAGCAACCTACGGAGCCGAAGCGGGCATGTTTTCTGTGCTGGCGATGGTCATGGGATCCTTTGGCACAGAAGCACTCGCAGCGCACAACGTCGTCTATCAAATAACCTTTATTGTTTTCCAGATTGGTGTTGGGTTCTCCCACGGCAGCTCTATTCTTGTGAGTCGCGCTTGGGGTCTGAATGACAACTCCCTTGCACGCCAAGTCGGCATTCGAACTCAAACGATGATGGCTGCCATCGTTGCTGTTGCTTCCGTCAGCTTTCTTTGCGCTCCCCGCCTCGTACTTTCCCCATTTATAAACAGCTCCGAGAAATCCAATGCCACCGAGACATTAAGCATCGCATTGGGGTTGTTGGCTATTGGCGCAGTGATGGAATTTGTCGATACTGCACAAAACATAGCTATCGGTCTCCTGCGCGGGATTAGCGACACCACTACTGGTTTGAAGGCATCCCTCACTGGTTATTGGATTATAGGTTTGCCAGCTGCTTTAATACTTGCTTTTCCCATCGGTCTAGGGCCTCACGGGGTGTGGTGGGGATTGGTCATCGGGCTTGCCAGTTCTTCAATAATCCTTTGGAGAGCTTTCCTTCTCGCGACGCGTAAAGACCTTACCGTGAAACTCTAAAGAACTCGTCCCTCAAAGCGATATCCACGTCGCAGGTATCCGGTCGTTCACGTTCGTGTGCAACACTTAAAAGCATGGTTGACAAGCAGGCCGACACCTCATCATGCAGCGAAGCCCAACAGGCTTCGCCAGCTTTTGACGAAACTACAGAGTTTTCCACAAACCGGCTCGCAGGCGAGTTCACCGACGAAGATCGCTACGAGATCTTCAATGATGACCAGCTCTCCCTCAAGGCTGCCCTCCTCTACCTGGTCGCAGCGCTTGTGGGCGGTTCGGTTATCGCTCTGGCGTCCTGGTTTGTGTTCCACCGCCTGTCACTGCCGGCCTTTGGCGGCTCGCAGCTGACCAGGGCGGTCGCAACAGCGCTGATTGTCATCACGCTGACGCTCACCACCGTCCTGCTGTATTTCTTCGCCACCAAGGGCAAAGACAATCGCCCCCGGTGGCTAACGTGGTTGACGTACCTGATGGCTTACATGTCACCGGCCATTCTGGTGGTCTCTGCCGTCGGCCTGCCGCTGGGCTCGACCAAGCTGTGGTTAGACGGTCTGTCTGTCGACCAGGAGTTCCGCACTGAATACCTCACCAGGATGGCCGCGGAGCCTGGCCTGCATGACATGTCGTACATCGACATCCCGTCTTTCTACCCCGCTGGTTGGTTCTTCCTGGGCGGACGCCTGGCCAATATCCTGGGCATTGCCGGCTGGGAGGTCTTCCAGCCCTGGGCGTTGATGACACTCGCCGCTGCTGGCTGTGTTTTGATTCCGGTGTGGCAACGCCTGAGTGGCTCCCTGCCAGTAGCCACTGGCATTGCGCTGACAACCACGGCCGTCGCCCTGGCCACTGTCGCCGATGAGCCCTACGCCGCAGTCGTTGCTATGGGTCTTCCGGCGATGACCGTGATGGCCTGGCGCGGTCTCACCGGCGCTTGGTCCGCCATGTTTGGCGTACTCGTCTTCCTGGGTATTTCTGCGACTTTCTACACTCTTTACACTGCCGTAGGCGCGCTTATTGTGGTCGTGTTGGCCGTGGTCGCGTGGACGTCGTCAAGCTCGTGGATTCCCGTAGTGCGCCTGATCATTATGGGCGTGGGATCGATGCTGATTGCGGCGACGGTGTGGGGTCCGTACATGCTGGCGGTTGCGACGGGGGCACCGCGCTCGGGCGCGACAGCGACGCATTACCTGCCGCCGGAGGGTGCGCAGCTGCCTTTGCCGATGCTCGCCGCCAGCGTGATCGGTGTGCTGTGTTTCATCGGTGTCGTGCGCATGCTGGTCAGCGCCACAGAGCCGGATGCGCGCGCGCTCGGCTTGGGCACGCTGGTGCTCTATGGCTGGGTAGTGGCCTCGATGGTGGCGACGCTGCTCGGACGCACGCTGCTGGGGTTTCGCCTCACCGCACCGATTACGTTCATGTTGATTGCGGCTGGTGTGGTCGCGCTTGCCGACGCCCGTCTCAACGGCATCGAGAAGTACTGGCCGCAGGCGGCACCAGCTCACATTGCCAAGCGTGTTTCCGCGGTAATGGCGGCAGTCTTGCTGCTGGCGGGCATTGGCTACGCGCAGTCGATTCCGAATAAGTTGCATGGCGCCATCGACTTGGCACATACCGACACCGACGGTAACGGCGAGCGCGCGGACCGCTTCCCACCGAATGCCGGGGCGTGGTACTCAGCGGTGGACCAAACGCTGAAGGAGGCTGGGCTCGATCCGGCCCAGACGGTGGTGCTGACGGATGAGAAGAATTTCCAGGCACTCTATCCCTGGTACGGATTCCAGGCACTGACCAGCCACTACGCTAACCCTCTGGGTGAGTTTGACCGCCGTAATCAGGCGTTGGAGGAATGGTCGGAAATTCGCGACCCCGATGAGCTCGTGCAGGCAATGGACGAAACGCCGTGGCGCGGACCAGATGCCATTGTGCTGCGAGGCGAAGTTGAGACGCCTGATGGCGAGGATGCCGCTCCGCTGACGTTGGACATCGCGGATGATATCTATCCGAACAATCCGAATGTGGTCTTCCGGAGCCTGAATTTTGCCCGCTCTGCATTTGAGAAGCACTGGGAGCTAAACCAGGTCGGCCCATTTGTAGTGGCGGTTCGCAAGTAGGTGTTGGCAAGTAGGTATTGGGCGGCTATCCCCTGCCGTAAACGTGATTCCTGTTACTAATGTGGAAACTGTGATGTAACTTTCGCGTTGCAAACTCAAAGAAAAACGCCAATTACCGTAGTATCTTTCCTTGTGACTGCCGAAACTAAAGAAATCAAAGAAAGTGTCGACGGCTCACCCGAAGTGACCATCGACCGCGTGGAGAGACCGCCTATGGACGGCCCCTCTCCTACGACGCTGACTCGTTGGACAGCGATTATCGCTGGAATCGTCGGTTTCATTTGCTTTGTCATCACACCGTTCCTTCCGGTCGTGAATACTCAGTCCTCCGTGTCTTGGCCTCAGCGCGACACACTGAACTCAGTGGATGCGCCACTCATGGCGCAGGCACCGTTGGACCTGAGCGTCGATTTGCCTCTGTCGCTGACGGATGAACTTTCCGACAAGCGGACAACCCTGTTGTCGACTATCCCGCCGACCGCGGATAAGCCGACCAAACGGGGCTTGATGGTGCGTTCGGGCAAGGACGGCCTCGACGTCATTTTGCGCGATAGCGTGGTGATGAGCCTGGATAAGAAGGAGCTTGCCAGCAACAAGGGCAAGATCCTGGAGATCCGCTCAAACGAGCATGAGACCACCGTCAACATCGACGGCGCCAAGAACTCAGATGGTGAGAAGCTCACCGCCATCGCACACGGCGATTACCGTCCGCAGGTCACCGGTATCTACACTGACCTGCCCGCTGACGGCGACGCGGCCAAGGCCGTAGCCGATGGACTCGATGTCCACATGAACATCGACTCCCGCTACACCTCACACCCGACAGTGGTGAAGTACATCGTCATGTACTTGGGTCTGCTTCTGACGCTGGCTTCTCTGGTCGCGTTAGCTCGCATTGACCGTATCGACGGTTCCTCCTTCACTCCGCTGTTCAAGCGCGGTGCGTTGAAGCCGACTCCGCTGGACATCCTGGTTGGCACGATTTTGGTTGTTTGGCACTTCATCGGTGGCAACACTTCCGATGACGGTTACATCTTCACCATGGCGCGCGTCTCCGACGAGTCGGGCTACATGGCGAACTACTACCGTTGGTTCGGCGCTCCTGAGTCACCGTTCGGCAGCCCCTACTACGACCTGCTGTCGCTGATGGTGAAGGTGTCCACCTCGTCTCTGTGGATGCGACTTCCTGCGCTGCTGTCCGCACTGCTGGTGTGGTTCATTATTTCCCGAATGGTTATCCCGCGCCTCGGCGAGATGATTGCCCAGCGCCGGGTGGCCTACTGGTCTGCTGCTGGTGTGCTGTTGGCCTTCTGGCTGCCGTACAACAACGGACTGCGCCCGGAGCCGGTCATTGCTCTGGGATCCCTGCTGACCTGGGTATTTATCGAGCGCGCAATTCTAACTCGACGCCTGCTGCCAGCTGCAGTCGCAGTGGTTATCGCCACGCTGGCACTGGGCTCGGGCCCAACGGGCCTAATGGCAGTTGCTGCCCTGCTCGCAGGCATCCCGATGCTGGTGCGCATTGTCGTTGAGCGCCATAAGGCTCTCGGTGGTGGTTGGCAGGCCCCACTGATGCAGATTGCACCGTTCCTGGCTGCGGGCACCGCCATCTTGGTCGGTGTCTTCGGCGACCAGACTTTGGCCACGGTCCGCGAGTCCATTCGTGTCCGCAGCATCATCGGCCCGTCGGAGCCTTGGTACAACGAGTACGTCCGCTACTACTGGCTGGTGCTGCAGTCAGTCGACGGCGCCTTCCCGCGTCGTTTCCCGGTTCTGATTGCACTGGCGTGCTTGAGCATCACGATTGCCGCGCTGCTTCGTCACCGCACCGTTCCGGGGGCTCTGGCCGGTCCGTCGGCACGCCTGGTGTTCATGTTCATCGGCACCATGTTCTTCCTGACCTTCACGCCGACAAAGTGGACGCACCACTTCGGTGTGTACGCGGGCATCGCGGCTTCCCTGGCAGCACTTGCCGCTATGGCCATTAGCCATTGGGTAGCAGGTAACCCGCGCAACCAGCTGTTCTTTGCCGGTGGTTTCACCTTCATCCTCGCTTTCTCGCTGATGGGTATTAACGGCTGGTGGTATGTGTCGTCCTACGGTGTGCCGTGGTTCGACAAGACCATTCAGTTGCGCGGCCACCAGCTGGGTTCAGCAGTATTGGCTCTGGCCTTGCTACTGCTGCTGGCTGGTGCAGTAATGAACTTCGTCCAGGAGTTCCGTACCAAGCCGAAGTCGCAGGAAAAGTCGGCACGCGTGCGCCGCATCAATGCAGTTGCATCGTCCCCGATTGCGGTGACGACACTGTTGGTGACGATGTTCATGGTGGCTTCGCTGGGCAAGGGCGCAGTATCGCAGTACCCGGCCTACTCGGTCGCCGCGGGTAATATCCGCTCCTTGGCTGGTCAGACATGTAATCTGGCGAGCGATGTGCTGATGGAAACCGATCCGAACGATGGCTTCCTGAATACCGTCGATGGCAAGCCGCTAGCGGAATCGCTGCGCGGTGGCGGCAAGAGCCGTGGCTTCGACCCGAACGGCGTCCCGTCAAACATGAAGGCCGAAGCTGTGGACACCAGCCAGAGCCAGGCAAGTACTGCCGACACTGATGATCAATCTTCTGATCCGGAAGCCACAGTTGAGGGCGGTTCCGCGTCGGGCACCGACGGCGGTAAGCGCGCCGACAAGGGTATCAACGGCTCGCAGGTCGAGCTGCCATTTGGCTTGAATCCGGATAAGGTGCCGGTGCTTGGCTCCTACTCCGAGGACATTCAGCGTCCGGCAAGCCTGGAAACTTCCTGGTTCCAGCTGCCTGAGATTGACGAGGACCACCCGCTACTCGTCGTATCGGCGGCCGGCCGTATCTTCCACCACGACATCAACGGTGTGGCTCAGCCGGGTCGCAAGCTGGTGGCACAGTATGGTCGCAAGGGCGGCGACGAGGATGGCTTCGAGGTCCTCTCCGAGTCGGAGCCGATTGATATCGGCCCTGCTCCGACCTGGCGTAACCTGCGCTTCCTGACCGAGGAGATCCCAGAGGGAGCCACCGCTGTGCGACTGGTCGCGGAGGACAATGATGTCTCCGAGGATCAGTGGCTGGCGCTGACCCCGCCTCGCCTGGCCGAACTGCAGTCGATGACTGATGTCATCTCACCGGAAACTGCGACTATCCCGGACTGGCCGGTTGCCTTCCAGTTCCCGTGCCAGCGTCCGTTCGACCACTACGCCGGTGTCGCGGAACTTCCGGAGTACCGCATCACTCCGGACCGTGGCCTGAAGGTCGTCGGCGCAGATGTCTGGCAGTCGGTCGATGGCGGTGGTCCGCTCGGATTCTCCGACGCTGTGAATGAGGCTACGTCCGTACCGACTTACCTCAAGAACGACTGGCGCCGCGACTGGGGTTCCGTCGAGAAGCTCTCGCCGCGTCCGAATAAAGACAAGGTCAAGCCGGATGTCGCCGAAATTGAGTATGAAGATATCACTCGCTCGGGTCTATACTCGCCCGGGAAGATGATTGTGAAGGATCCTTAGGCGAAAGAGCCTCGGCGCTTCCTTCACCTAAGGAGCCCGAGTGACTGCACAAACCCGTTCCATCGTTGTCGCCGCAATGGTTGTGACTGACCCGGTGGGGCGGGTTTTGTGCGTTCGTAAGCGAGGTACGGATACGTTCATGCTGCCCGGCGGCAAGTTCGAGCCGGGTGAGTCCGTCGATAACCCGGAGGTCACCGCCGCGCGCGAGGTCTCCGAGGAGCTCGGCGTGGACATCGAGCTATCGCAACTGCGTCCGTGGAATATCGCCCGCGCAGCCGCCGCCAACGAGGCGGGCTTCGAGGTCGTCGGCCACCATGTGCGCTATGTCGGAGAGTTCACCGATGAGTTGGCAAACGTTCAGCCCCATGCCGAGATTGAAGAGGTCCGCTGGCTCGACCCCTGGCTGCCGACCGGGAAAATCGCCCCTATGCTGGCCGAGACCACTCTGCCGAAACTCCGCGAAGAGCTGCCGCAGCTTGCCGCTGGCCGTGAACAGCCACAGCGCGCACTGTCGTCACTAACTGTTTTCTGCGGCTCCGGCTTCGGCAACGATCTCGCCTGGCGCGTCACCGCCGAACGCCTCGGCCAGACACTCGCGAAAAATCGGGTGGAGCTCGTCTACGGTGGCGCGGCGATTGGCCTTATGGGCACGGTTGCTAACGCAGCGCTTGACGACGGCGGCAGTGTCACCGGTGTCATCCCCGAGGTCCTGGTCAAGAAGGAAATTGCCCATCCGCGGCTGACTCACCTGGAAACTGTTGCGACTATGGCCGATCGAAAGTCGCGCATGTATGAGCTCGGCGATGCTTTTGTTGCACTCCCCGGCGGTGCGGGCACACTGGAAGAGTTCTTCGAGGTGTGGACCCAGCAGCACCTGGGGATTCATGCCAAGCCAGTGGCGTTGCTGGGACCTTCGGGCTTCTGGGAGCCCCTGTTGGCGCTCCTGCGCAAAGTTGTGGATGCGGGGTTTGTGCGACCGGAGCTTCTCGATGCGCTTATTGTCGTCGACGACGTCGACAAGCTCCTGCCTGCGTTGATTGCGTGGCGTGCGGGGCGGACGAAGTTTTAGCCTGCCCCCAGGCCCCACAACACACGGCTAGTGAGCGGCAGCCAGCTGCTGCAGCTCAGCTTCGGTGCCGTTGAAGACGTCCTCGTCCACGATGGTCGGGATGCCATCGATGCGGCCGGTGGAGGAACGCTGCCAGAAGGTCATGCTCTCCCAACCGCCCGGCAGCGAGGTCGGAGCGCTGTCTTGGTAGGCGGCGAGCCACAACGGGTAGTCGGTGAAGTCGGTCGAGTTACCCATTGGGTTCTGCCAGAACCAACGGTAGGTGTAAATCATCGGGGTTTCGCCGGTCTTTTCCTCGACGCGCTCGAGGAAGTCCTTGGTCCACTTTTGCAGCTGGGTCGGGTTGAGGCCGTTGTCCAGCTCGATGTCCAGCACAGGTGGCAATGTCTTGTCCGTGGAGATTTGCTCATCGCGCTGCTGCAGTGCTTCCACATATTGATCGGCCTGCTCGGTTGCGGAGCGATCCGGATGCGCCTTGTGGTAGCTGCCCACGTACAGACCGGCCTTAGCTGCGGCGATGGAGTCCTCGAGGAAGTACTTCTGGTCGCCTTCGACACCATCAGTGGCCTTGATGAAAGCGAACTTCTGGCCGCTGGCTGCGACCTCGTCCCACTTCAGCGCGACACCACCTGGGCGCTGCCACTTGGAGACGTCCACACCGGTCGGCCCCATGTGGAAGCCGGTGCGCGCCGAGTTCGACGATGCACTGGTAGCCGAACCAGTTGAGGAACCGTTGGCATCAGAGCCCTGCGGCTCCTGAGCATCCGACACCAGCGGCGCATCGGTGATGCTCGGTGATTCGGTCAAAAAGTCGAGCGACCCCTTGGAATCAGCAGCGGACGGGTTGGAGTGTGCAGATGCGTCCTGTGTTTGTGCGTCTGCCGGTGCAATAACACCCAAGGTCAGCGGCGCAACGGCCACGATACTTGCCAAAGTGGCGCGTCCCGGGCGCCGCTTCAGCACCGCGTTCGCGGAAAGTGGAAGAAATTTCATGGTTTGCACCTTACCCCCTAAACCACTTCAGCCCCATTCGTAAGCCTAAACTTATTCCACCCCTCCAGTCACAGCTTCAATCCGCCCTTGCCCCTAGACTGGCGGCATGACAAATAGCACTAATACTGAGACCCAGTCCGCAACGTCCCAATTCTCAACAACTCCTCGCCCGCAGGATGACCTCTACTTGGCCACCAACGGTGGGTGGATTAGCAATCACGTCATCCCGGCTGACCGCCCCATCGATGGCGCCTTTTACAAGCTGCGGGATGAGGCGGAGGAAAACGTCCGCGAGCTCATCACCACTGCCGCCGATGCGGATCCGAATTCCCGCGTCGCTCGCTTGTACAACTCTTTTATGGACGAAGCCGCTATTAATAACGCCGGCGCAGCTCCTCTCGCGCAGGATTTAGAAATGATTGCCTCCGCCGAGAACGCGCATGAGCTGGCGTTGGCGCTCGGCCACCTCGATCGCCTCGGTGTCGGTGGTGCGCTCGGGTACTGGGTAGAGAAGGATTCCGGCTCGGACCTGGATACTCTCTATCTGTTGCAGTCGGGCCTCGGCCTCCCGGATGAGGCTTACTACCGCGAGCCTGGTCACGCCGACACCCTCGCTGCCTATGAGCAGCATGTTGCCGCTATGTTGAAGCTCCTCTCCTCGCATGACGACGGCGCGGGGGAACTCTCCACCGCGCTTGCTGCATTCGAGTTGGTGGACCCGGCCGCTGCGGCGGCGCGCATCGTGGCTTTTGAAAAGCGCATCGCCGCCGGTCACTGGAATGTGGTCGATACCCGCGATGCACTGAAGACCTATAACAAGACGGCCATTTCTGACCTCCCCACCGGCTTCCCGGTCGCGGAGTGGCTCGCGGCCACCGGTGTCAATGAGACGAACCAGACTGCCATCGACACCATCGTGGTGATGATGCCGTCGTACTTCGAGCACTTGAGCAAGTTGTGGCAGGACACTGACCTGGCAGATCTGCGCCTGTGGGCACTGTGGCGCGTCCTCCACCAGCGCGCCGCCTACCTGTCGGATGACTTCTCTGCGGAGAGCTTTAACTTCTACGGCCGCACCCTGCAGGGTTCGACCGAGCAGCGTGCACGCTGGAAGCGTGGTGTTGCCTTTGCGGACGGGGCGGTTGGACATGACGTCGGCAAGCTGTATGCGGAAAAGCACTTCCCTCCGGAGTACAAGGAGCAGGTCCTGGAACTGGTGGACTACCTGCTGGCGGCGTACCGGGAGCGAATTTCGAAGCTGCCGTGGATGACGAAGGCGACACAGGAGCGGGCGCTGGAGAAGCTGTCGCTGTTTAAGGCCAAGATTGGCTACCCGGAGCGTTGGCGTGATTACTCGGCGATGGAGCTCGGGGATTCACTGATGGACAATGCTCGCGCTGCCAGCGCTTTTGCGCATGATTATGAGGTGGCAAAGCTGGGAACCCCGGCCAATCGTGATGAGTGGCATGGCACTCCGCAGACGGTCAATGCCTTCTACAATCCGGTGGTCAATGACATCACGTTCCCGGCTGCGATTTTGCAGTCGCCGTTCTTCTCACCGGACGCTTCCCCGGCGGAGAACTTCGGTGGCATCGGTGCGGTTATTGGTCACGAGATTGGTCATGGTTTTGATGACCAGGGCTCGCAGTATGACGGTCACGGCAACCTTCACCAGTGGTGGACCGATGAGGATCGCGCAGCTTTTGAGAAGCTGACCTCCGCACTGGTGGACCAGTACGAGGGCCTGGTTCCGCAGGCTCTGCGCGAGCAGGCCGAGGAGGGCGCTGACCTGCCCGGTGTCAACGGTCGCTTCACCCTGGGAGAGAACATCGGTGACTTGGGCGGGCTTGGTATTGCTGTCGTCGCTTTCCGCCGTTTCCTCGCTGCCCGCGGAAAGGAACTCGGGTTGGAGGACACCCCCGAGACCTACCGTGACCTGTTCAAGCAGTGGGCACTGGTCTGGCGTTCCAAGATTCGTCCGGAGTTTGCACGTCAGCTGCTTGCCATTGACCCGCACTCGCCGGCGGAGTTCCGCTGCAACGTCATTGCCAGCAACATCGATGAGTTCCATGAGGCCTTCGGCACTTCAGCGGGGGACGGCATGTGGCGTGAGCCGAATGAGCGCGTGAATATCTGGTAATTCTGCGGGAACCCAACCTGCGCTGCCTTATCCTCCGATGCTTTCCGGGCTCTCCGATGCCTTCCGCAGCCTCCGGGGACAGCAAACGCCTCACCGTTTACTACAAATGCAAAAGCTGACTTTTTGTTTTTGCAAACGTAGAACTAAAATCACAGGTGAGGCGCACGCTTTCCCGATGACCAAGTCGGGCAGGGTCCCAATCAAGCGAGGTTCCTGTTACAAGTGCGCTTACTAAGTGCTCTTGCTGGAGGAGGCCGCTGTGGACACCCGCGACATCCAAGCACTCACCGCCGTCAAGCTCTATTACGGCGAGGGGCTCACACAGTCTCAGGTTGCAACCGAACTCGGGGTTTCCCGCCCAACGGTCTCTAAACTGCTCAACCTTGGCCGTGAGCGCGGTTACGTGCGCATTGAAATCCACGACCCGCGCGAGGAAGCCTCAGAGACCGCGACGCAGATGCGGGATCGCTACCAGCTCAACGATGTGCGCCTGGCGCAACCGGCACGCGCTGGCAACGCGGTCTTGCTCCGCGAGTTGGGGCGTGTGGGCGCCGAGCTTCTCGACGAGCTGGTGGTCGACGGTACCCTTCTCGGTGTTTCGTGGGGTAAGACCATGTACTCCGTATCCACGCAACTGAAGTCCAAGGATGTCTCGGGCGTGGAAATTGTGCAGCTCAAGGGCGGAATGAGTCATTCCGATAAGTCGACGAATGACATCCGCACTATTGGCGGGTTCTGCCACGCTTTCCATGCCTATGCCCGCACATTGCCGCTGCCGGTGATTTTCGATTCGGTCGAGACCAAGCGCATCGTGGAACAGGATCGGTTCATCGCCAGCGTATTGGCGCTTGGCCGGACGGTGGACATTGCCGTTTTCACTGTCGGCGCAGTCGACCATGATTCACTGGCCTTGAACTTGGGGCAGCTGTCGGCAACCGAAAAGGACTTACTCGTGGAGCGCGCAGTGGGCGATGCCTGCTCACGCTTCTACCGCCCGGACGGTGGCATTGCGCTGCCAGAGGTCGATGCCCGCACGGTAGGTATCAGCCTCTCTGACCTGCGCCGGATCCCCACTCGGGTACTTGTGGCCGGTGGCGCACACAAGGCCGAGGCTATCGATGTGGCCCTTCGAACAAAGTTGGCCACTCACTTGGTCATTGACGATGCCACCGCCGAGCGCCTACTTTCGCTCGACTCATCGGACTCACCGGGCTCGCCAGACTCACCCACTAGCTCCACCCCTCCCTCTGCCACGGATTAGCTGTCTCGGGACGCATCAGTACAAAGAACTGACACCCGGGCCCGAGAAGCGTCTCTGCCCTCTTCGACCGATAGACTTAAGCGAGCGCAGATGTCCGCATATATGTTGCAGCCGCTGTCCGGTCGGAGAGGACGATTCTTTAGGTGTCACCAGCACAGCAGATCAAGCACACACTCCAGGCCTACGAGTCGGCGGACGCATCTTTTGCTCAGTCCGCGAAGAAGTTGCCACCCGTGGGGTGGAAAGGAGCGCTCTACGCTCTCAAGCGTGCGGGTATCGAGTTTTTCTTGGAGCTCGGTTTCGACGCCGCCGCGAAGTTGACTTACTACACGGTGCTAACCTTCGCACCCGCACTGCTTGCGATTTACTCAATTGCCACGCTGATGTTGGCCGGTTACACCGATGACCTCAACCGACTGACCGAGGATTTCATCCGCAGCTACATTCCAGCTGAGTATGCCGAACCGATTCGCAATGTCATCTCAACGATTATCGGCTCCGCCACGGGCGGTCTCGTCGCACTGACTATCGGTATTGTCTTTGCGCTGATTTCGTCGTCGGCCTACACGCGCGCATTTTCGCGCACGGGTAACTCCATCTATGGCGTATCCGAAGGCCGCACGCTTATTCGCTACCACCTGCTCATGGTCGCCATTACGCTATTGCTGCTCATTGGCACGGTGGTACTGCTCATTGCGATTGTTGTCAATGACCAGCTAGTTATCACCATCGTCGAACCGGTTGCCCGCCCGTTGGGTATTGAATCGACCACGCGACAGGTCATTGACTTCTGCATCTCCGTCTGGAGTTGGCTGCGCTGGCCGGTCATTATCGTCATGTCGATGATTCTGATTGGCTCGCTGTACTACTTCACACCGAATGTGCGCATGCGCAAATTCCGCTGGCTCAGTACCGGTTCGGCACTGGCAATTATCAGCTCGCTGGGTATTGGCAAGGCATTGCAGCTTTACCTGTTCAACTTTGCGGCTTCAAACCCCTACGGCGCCATGGGTGCCGTCATTGCTCTCATGACTGCACTTTGGGGCATTAATGTCGTCGTGGTCTTCGGCTTCAAGCTGGATGCCGAGGTTGAGAGGATGCGCCAACTGCGCGCCGGCCTGCCCGCAGAGCGATACATCCAGCTTCCACCCCGAGCTACCGCGGCCGCCGAGGGCGAGCAGAAAATCCATCAGAATCTAGAAAAGCAGGCGGCCGAATTCCGAACTGAGGAACCCGACCGCCTGGATAAAATGCCAGCAGAAGCAACTGAAGATTTTTCCTCGCAGCCCGCTGCTGAGACTGACCCTGCTACCGATCCGTTCCAGAAGATCGACTAGCAGGGCCAGTAACTAACCACACAGCAAGCACCTAGCTATAGCGCAATCACACCCACAATTGCAGCGTTGAGCAGGTTGGTGCACAGACCCGCAATCAGCGCCAGCGGACCGTTCTTGGCAATCTCACCGCGACGCTCCGGCGATAGCGCACCGAAGGAACCGATCTGAATTGCAATGGAAGACAGGTTGGCGAAGCCAGCCAGGGCGAAGGTCGCCAACATGATGGACTTCGGATCCAGCGAGTCGACGTGCTCCGAGAACGAGGTGTAGCCGACGAACTCGTTCAGAATCGTCTTCTCACCAATGAAGCTACCGACCAGCCCTGCGTTCTCCCACGGCACACCAATCAACCAGGCAATCGGCGCGAAGATTAGGCCGAACAGCCCCTCCAGTGACCAGTTTTCCTGACCGAACCAGCCGCCGATGCCGCCAATCATGGCCGACAGCATCGCAATCACAGCGATGAACGCAATCAACAGACATGCCACAACCACAGCGATACGACCGCCGGCCAACGCACCCGATCCTAGCGCGTCAATGACGTTCTTCGACTCAGTGTCGCGGACATCCTTCACCGACGCATCCAGATCGGATTCCTCCGTCTCCGGCCAGAAAGTCTTCGCAATCAGCAGCGAGCCCGGCGCGTTCATTACCGATGCCGCCAGCAGGTACTCCAATGGCGCACCGAGCAGGGAGTAACCAATCAACGTCGATCCGGCCACCGAAGCAAAACCGCCCGACATACATGCGAACAGCTCCGACTTGGTCAGTTTCGGAATATACGGCTTAACGACGAGCGGAGCCTCCGACTGCCCGAGGAAAATCACCGTGGAAGCGAAGACGGACTCTACCTTCGAGGTTCCCATAATGAACTTCAGTGCGGACCCGACATACTCAACGAAGTACTGCACTACCCGCAGGTAGTAGAGGGCACCGAGGACTGCGCCCAGGAAGATGATCACTGGCAGCACGTTGAGCACGAAGACGAAGTTTTTCCCCGTGCCGTCGAAAAGATTACCGAAGACAAATGAGGTGCCCTCATTTGTAAAGTCGATCATCTTCTCAATGGCACCGGCGACGCTCTTCAACGCCTGGAAGCCGGGTTCCCACTTCAGCACTACCAGCGCGAACACCGCTTGCAGCAGCAGGCCAACGCCGAGCGTGCGCCAGTTAATGGCTTTCCTGTTCTTTGAGATAGCAATGGCAAATCCGATGACGAGGATGATGCCCAGTAAGCCTTGCAGTCTATCCATGACTAAGGTCTTCTTTCTTGATAAAAGAGGCTGTGGTGATGATGCCTACAGGTCCTCGGGACCAAAGGCGTAAGGGAGAATTTTTTCGAAGTCGATGCTGGCCGGAGCGCCTAAACCACCATTTTCCGGGCGCTCGGATTCCACAATGACACGCTTGCACCCAAATTCGTGCAGGACCTGCCGACAGGCACCACAGGGGTGGCACGGTGCCGCCTTTCGCCCGACAATGGCACAGGCCGCAATCTTATGGTTGCCGCCGTGCTCCGCGACCATGCGGAACACGGCTGTGCGCTCTGCGCAGTTGGTCAACCCATAGGACGCATTTTCCACGTTGCAGCCTGTGACCACCGTGCCGTCGTCAAGCAGAAGTGCGGCACCGACCGGAAAACCTGAATAGGGGACGTACGAGTTTTCCGTGGCTGCGTAGGCCTTAGCCAGTAGTTCTTCGTCTGAGATGTGGGACATTGTGCTCTCCCTCCCCGAGCCTGTGCGAGGTGTTTATGCAAACATACTTATGTGGGTACAAATGGAAAGTTAACTATTGACATTTGTTCTAGTGCTGATGATAATCGGAATCAGCAGAGTTCACAAGACCAATATCGCTAAGCACAATCGCCTATAAAAGGAGCGAACAATGGCTGAAAAGTTCGATGTAGTTGACGTCATCAAGGTAAAGCGTGATGGCGGTGAACTCAGTCCGGAAGAGATTTCCTGGGTCATTGACGCCTACACTCGCGGCGTCGTGGGCGATGAACAGATGGCGGCGCTGAACATGGCCATCTTTATCCGCGGCATGAACCGTCGCGAAATTGTGGATTGGACTCAGGCGATGATTGACTCGGGCGAGACCATGAGCTTCGCATCGCTGAGCAAGCCCACCACGGACAAGCACTCCACCGGTGGTGTCGGTGACAAGATCACGCTGCCGCTGGGCCCACTGGTGTCCTCCTACGGCGTGGCCGTCCCGCAGCTGTCCGGCCGCGGCCTCGGCCACACCGGCGGCACCCTGGACAAGCTGGAATCCATTCCTGGCTGGCAGGCTGATGTTCCGAATGACCGCTTGATGCAGATCCTGGAGGATTCCGGCGCGGTCGTCGCAGCAGCCGGTGCGGGTCTGGCACCTGCGGATAAGAAGATTTACGCGCTGCGTGACATCACCTCGACGGTGGACTGCATTCCGCTGATTGCCTCGTCGATCATGTCCAAGAAGATTGCGGAGGGCACCTCCAGCTTGGTGCTGGATGTCAAGGTCGGTTCAGGCGCTTTCATGAAGGATCTGAATCAGGCCCGCGAACTGGCCCGCACCATGGTTGACCTGGGCAACGACGCGGGCGTGAATACCCGCGCACTGTTAACGGACATGTCCACTCCGCTGGGCCTGACCATCGGCAACGCCCTCGAGGTCCGCGAATCGGTGGAGGTTCTCGCTGGCGGTGGCCCCACGGACGTCGTGGAGCTGACCTGTGAGCTGGCCCGAAACATGCTGGAGCTGGCCGGCGTACACGATGCTGACGTGGAGCAGGCTCTGAAGGACGGCCGCGCAATGGATTCGTGGAAGAAGATGATCCGCGCTCAGGGCGGCGATCCGGATGCCGCGTTGCCGGTGGCACCTCACACGCACGATGTGGTTGCGCAGGCTGACGGTTACCTGACCAAGCTGGATGCACTGGCTCTCGGCGTTGGTTCCTGGCGCTTGGGCGCAGGACGTGCTCGTAAGGATGATCCGGTGCAGGCCACTGCCGGTATTGAGATTTTCGCCAAGCCGGGAGACAAGGTGGTCAAGGGTCAGAAGCTGCTCACGCTGCACACTGAAACTCCGGATAAGTTCGAGCGCGCTCTCGAGTCCATCGAGCCGGGCATTGAAATCGGCGACACCGCGCCTACAGCCGAGCGCGAGATTATCCTCGATCGCGTGTCCTAGAAAATTACTGACAGACTCGCGCCGGCGCCACTTCCCGCCCCGAGCCCGCCACCTCCCTACCTTGACGCTCTCTCCCAAATTTCCGAAAGGACTTGATTTCTCCCATGACTTCCCGCGCTGATGTTGCCAAGATGATTGACCACACCCTGCTCAAGCCAGAAGCCACCTCTGACCAGGTCAAGGCTCTTATCGCTGAGGCCGGCAAGCTCGGCACCTACTCCATCTGCATCTCCCCCTCGCAGCTCCCAGTCGAGGTACCGGAAGGCCTGCACATCGCCACTGTCGTCGGCTTCCCCTCCGGCGCGGTAAAGGCCGAGATCAAGGCCGCTGAAGCCGCTCGCGCTGTGGCCGATGGCGCTGAAGAAGTCGACATGGTCATTAACATCGCCTTCGCCAAGGAGCACCGCTTCGACGACCTCGAGGCCGAAATCAAGGCTGTTCGCGATGCCATTCCGGGCAAGGTCCTGAAGGTCATCATCGAGTCGGCCGCCCTGACCGATGAGGAGATCATCGCAGCCTGCAAGGCCTCCGAGTCCGCAGGCGCAGACTTCGTCAAGACCTCCACAGGCTTCCACCCGGCCGGCGGCGCTTCCGCTCACGCCGTGAAGCTCATGCGCGAAACCGTGGGCGACCGCCTGGGCGTCAAGGCTTCTGGCGGTATCCGCGATGCCGCTGCCGCTGAGGAAATGATCGCCGCTGGCGCCTCTCGCCTGGGTCTTTCCTCCTCCGCCGCTGTCCTCGACGGTCTGAAGTAGGCGAACCCCGATGCTCTCCGAACAGCTACAAGCCACCATCACCGATTGGATCGCCCACGATCCGGACGAGGCCACCGCCGCCGAGCTCTCTTCGCTTTACGACGAAGCCAAGGCCGCCAACCCCGATGCGATTGCCGAGCTGGAAAGCCGTTTCGCCGGGCCACTCGAATTCGGCACTGCAGGTCTTCGCGGTGTCGTTGCAGCTGGTCAGTCCCGCATGAACCGTGCCACGGTCATCCGTGCCACCGCTGGCCTGGTTGCGCATCTGAAGAACATTGTGGGCGACGACTTCACCGTGGTCATTGGTTGCGATGCCCGCCACGGCTCCGCCGATTTTCACCGCGATGCCGCTGCGGTTGTCGCCGCAGCCGGTGGCAAGGCCCTGGCTCTGCCACAGCAGCTGCCCACACCGGTGACCGCCTTTGCCGTGCGCCACCTCAATGCCGATGCCGGCATCATGGTCACGGCCAGCCACAATCCACCGAAGGACAACGGCTACAAGGTTTACCTCGGTGGCCGCGCGGTGGAGTCGGATTCCCGCCGAGGCGTCCAAATCATCGCGCCCCATGACAAGCAAATTGCGGACGCCATCGCCGCTGCTCCACCGGCTGATGAGGTCCCGCGTGACTTCGATGCCGTCGAGCAGGTTGGTCCTGAACTGCTGGATGCCTATGTGAAACGGGCGGCTGCGCTCGCAACGACGTCGTCAAGCGAAGAGAAGCAGGCAGCAAAGATTGTTCTCACCCCGATGCATGGTGTCGGTGGCGAGACCATCGTGCGCACACTGAACGCGGCAGGTTTCTCGAATGTCAGCGTGGTTGAGAAGCAGTTCGCGCCGGATCCGGAGTTCCCGACGGTATCGTTCCCGAACCCGGAGGAAGCCGGGGCGCTGGATCTTGCGTTTGAGCTGGCACGTGCTGAAGACGCGGATGTCATCATCGCGGCTGATCCGGATGCGGACCGCTGCTCGGTAGCTATTCCGGACAGCGGCGTCGATGGCGGCTGGCGACAGCTCTCCGGCGATGACATCGGTGCGTTTCTGGGTGAAGTCATCGCTGCGGATGCCGAGGCCCGTGGGATTGCGACCGTGACCAATGATGAGGGCGCAGAGTTCCCAGCCACAATGGCTAACTCGATTGTGTCCTCACGCCTGCTGAGCAAGATTGCTGCAGGTCACGGACTGAATTATCGCGCTACACTGACCGGCTTTAAGTGGATTGCTGGTGTGGACGGGCTCGTCTTCGGCTACGAGGAGGCCATTGGCTACTGCACTGACCCGGCAGTCGTTCGAGACAAGGACGGCGTATCTGCGGCGGTGCGTGTCGCCGACGCGGTGGCGCGACTGAAGGGCCAGGGTCTTGGCATCCAGGACCTTCTGGATGATGTCGCCCGTGCCCATGGTCTCTACAAGACCGCACCGTTGACCTTCCGTGTCGAGGACCGCTCGCTGATCACCAAGGGCATGGACACTCTGCGCGCCAACCCGCCTGCACAACTGGCTGGTTCGAAGGTCACGCAGGTCACGGACATGAATGATGGCCTAGACATGGTCGACGCCAAGGCCGAGAGCTATCACATCCCGCCTACCGACGGCATTCTCATCCTCACCGAGGCCAACGACCGCGTCATTGCCCGGCCTTCCGGCACGGAACCGAAGCTGAAGTGCTACCTGGAAGTCGTGCTGCCGGTCGCTTCGTCCGCGATTCCACACGTGGCCGCGGCCGAGCGGCTCGACCAGATTAAGGCCGAGCTCAAGGAAATCCTGGGGATGTAGCCACTAAGCAGCTACCAGCTACCAGCTACACCTCGCAACAAACTGGGGTGCGCATGAACGAAACGGCCGAAAAATGGCCGTGGGGTTTCACGCGCGCCCCAGTTTCACATATGCAGCCCGGAGTCTTGGACCGGCTCATGAGTTACTGACTAGGTTTATGACAAAAACAAGCAGAAATTAGTGCCGAAACTGACATAAACTTAGGCAGTTTCTCGATGGTCACAGCCTCATTTGAAGCTCACCACCTCATTTCGGGTCTAGCTAAACCCGTTCTGGCCGCATTTTGCGGACGACATGCGTCTCCTAACATGCTTTACAGTTTTCCCAGTAATACAATAAAAGCCGTTAACCGTGTCCCCAGGGGATGGAGCACCATTCGCTACGTGGGTTGGGCTCATCACAGGGGGAACACTTCCTCCTCGTGATTGGTACGTCCAGCATGTCGCATAACGAGTCCCCCAGCTCAGACCCCAACTACAATTCGAATCCTTCCACCGGTTCTTTCGGCCCCGTGTACCCGAACCAGGCACCTCAACCCCAACCACAGCCGCAGCCCCAATTCGCTGCGCAACCGGCACCAACTTTCGCTTACGCAGCCCCGGCGTATCCGCAGCAAAGATCAGGTACTTCCGGCGCAATGATTGCGCTCATTTCAGTGCTGGTCGTGGTCCTGCTGGGCCTGGTTGGCGCGGTACTTTATGTCACCCTGAGTAAAGATGACTCGGTAACTGCGGCCGACACACAGACGGCTGCCACTACACAGGCCGCTGCCGATGCTTCGAGCCAGCCCAACCCACCGGTCACACAGACTGAGACCGTGGTTGTTCAAGATTCGAGTGGCTCATCCGGTAATTCGGGCTCGTCTCGCTCATCGGACCTGGCTGGCGGCAACCTCTCCAGCGCATGGAAGGGCACGTCCTCAACGAGCGATCCGTTCGTTCGAAATGTACACAGCGCCTACGTCCGCTATCGCAATTCCACTGGTGCGGAATCCGGCACCATCACGGCCTACAGCCCAACGACTGGCCTGACCTACAACATGTGGTGCCGCCCATCTGGTAGCAACATCAAGTGCACGGGCGGCCGTAACGCAGTGGTGTACATCGGCTAACGCATACCGCCCACCGCCACGGTCACAGCACTCCAGTCCGCGACCTACGCCACTGCGTCGTCTAGGCCGCCAGCTAGGTCGTGGAAAATGGCCCGGTTGAGACGAAATGCCTTTTTCGCCTCGTCAACCACGGCATCTTTGTCGGCATCCGAAATGCCCAGCTCAGACAGTCTCTGTCGGTAGCCGTCGCGGTAGGGCTTAATTTTTCCGATCGCGGAGAAGTCATAGAATCGGGTTCCCTCCGCACCGATGCCGTAATGCTTGGCCAGCATGGACGCAATCACCTGACCACCAGAAAGATCGCCCAGGTAGCGAACGTAATGGTGTGCCAATGCGGCGTTGGCGTTGCCGTTGCTTTCGATTTCACGAAGCTCGGCCACGTAGTTCTTTGTCGCCTCCACTGGCGAGATCTTTTCCCGCCAATCAGGCCCCACCAAATGTTCAAGGTCGGCCGCCAGAGCCTCCAGGCGCTCCAGCTGTGCATCGTAGACCGCGCTGACCTGCGGCGACTCCGCAGTGGACCGCACGGCCTGCTCCAACGCTTCGTACACAAAGTACAGCTGACCAGTTAGATCGATGGCCGCCTGCGCATTCAGTTCACCCGCAAGCAGCCTCGACATGAAGTCGGAGTTCTCCGCTTCACTGTGGACACCCGCAGTCTCCACTTTGAGTCGCTCTGCCAGGGGCTGAGCAGCCTGCTTGTCACCTTCTTTAATCGTGTTTTCAACCATGGCTTTCTTCTTTCTCTGTGAGGTTCGGAGACTGGGGTGAGAGATTGTGGCCCGCGCGCTGAGGCACCAGCACGGGGTTGCCCGCGGAGTCCTGAAGCACTTCCACACCGATGCCGTAGACTTCGCTGACGGTCTGTGCATCTAGGGTTTCTGCAGGCGGGCCTTGCTTTACGACGCGCCCCTGCGCCACCACCACAACGTGATCGGCATACGCCGCTGCGGCGGACAAATCGTGCAGGACCACGACCACGGCTTTGCCCGCCGCCGCGCGGGCGCGCATCATTCCCATAATTTTTTCGGCATGGTGGAGGTCCAGGGCCGCGGTCGGTTCGTCGAGAAGCACGACGGGAGTGTCCTGGTAGAACACGCGCGCGCTGTGGACGCGGGCGCGCTCGCCGCCGGAGAGGGTCGGGACTTCCCGGTCAAGAAGGTGCGCGACGTCGCATTCAGTGATGACTTCCGCGAGCAGCTCTTCGTTCGGGCAGCCCCAGGGGTTGCGTCCGAAGTTGATGACTTCGCGGCTGGTGAATGGCACGGACAGTTCTTGGCTCTGCACCAGGACGGCGCGGTAGCGGGCCAGGTCGGCGATGGAGAGCTCGGTAATGGAGTGCTCGCCGATCCGGACGTTGCCGCCGCTGAGCTCATGGTCGCCGGAAAGCGCTGCAAGGAGTGTCGACTTTCCAGCACCATTCGGGCCGACCAGCGCGGTGACTTTTCCGGGCTCGGCGACCACGGAAATATCGTTGAGGATGCGGTGACCGTCCAGGGTG
The DNA here is from genome assembly GCF_001809225.1 of Corynebacterium sp. HMSC077G07. Classification (NCBI taxonomy): domain Bacteria; kingdom Bacillati; phylum Actinomycetota; class Actinomycetes; order Mycobacteriales; family Corynebacteriaceae; genus Corynebacterium; species Corynebacterium sp. HMSC077G07. The sequence goes on from NZ_KV796518.1 coordinate 53,223, forward strand.
ATGCTGACATTTTCGGCAGAAATGCCCAGGCCAGAGTGAATTTCCATTAGTGCACCGCCCTCTTCGAACGCAGGAGCAGCCAGAAGAACAGTGGTCCACCGACAATCGAGGTAAGCATTCCCAGTGGCAGGTCCGCACCGGTGATCATGGTGCGGGCCGCAAGGTCGGCCAGCGTTGTGGCCAGCGCGCCGCCGAGGATGCATGCGGGAATCAGCGTGCGATGCGCTGGTCCCAGCAGCAGTCGTGCAGCGTGCGGCACGACCAGGCCGATGAAGACGATGATGCCGGAAAATGCCACGCCAGCCGCCACGACCAGGGACGTGCCAAAAATGATGGCGCGACGCAGCGTGACGACGTTAATACCCAGGTGGCGGGCTTGCGCTTCACCAAGACTCAGAATGTCCAGCTTGCGGTAGCTGACCCACATGGCAATTACGGCTGGAACTGTCACCAGCGTAATGATGACAACCTGCGTCCAGGTGGCGCTGGCAAACGAGCCCATCTGCCAGAACACAATGCGGTCGCGGGCAGCCGTGGAGGCTACGAATGTCAGGAGCGACACCAGACCACCACAGATGGAGTTCACAGCCACACCGACCAGAATGATTCGGGCGATATCGCGGCCACCGTGCGCATTGGCGGCCACAATAGCCGTGGCCACCGCACCACCGATAAAAGCTGAGACCGCAATGGCCCAGCTGCTGGCGAAGACACTCAACACTCCGCCGAGCACCCCGGAAAGCCCGGCGGCGGTGCCCAAAACTGTGGCGGTGGCAGCGCCGACGGCGGCGCCGGAGGAAACGCCGATGAGGCCGGGTTCGGCAAGCGGGTTGCCGAACACCGCTTGCAGCGCCACACCCGCGAGGGCTAGCCCCGCGCCAACGAGGCAGGCCAGCGCGATGCGCGGCAGTCGCACCTGCCACAGCACAGTATCGATGGGCTCTGGCGCATCACCGAGACCGCCATTGAACACTAGCCTCACCATTGAGCTCAGTGATTCGCCGATGGTGGCGCCGAACTGCCCTACGGAGGCCGACCAACCTATTGCCAGCACCAGCGCTAGGGCGAGTCCAATGAAAACGGCCGCCTGTCTGAACGGACTAGTTTTGTTCGCGGTTGTCTGCATTGCTCAGCCAGTCACTTCCCCGCAGTCTTGTCAGCACCGTAGAGAGCATCCGCAATGGCGCGGATCGCACGCGGCGACTGCGAGTCAAAGGACAGCAGCTGCGAATCGGGCACGTCCACAACGGACTCATTCTGGCCCGCCGGGGTCTGTGCGATACCCGGGATTTCCTTCAAGCCTTCAATCCCGCCGACGGACTCCAGGCCACCAGACATAACCAGGATGGTGTCTGGAGCCGCAGCGATGAGCGACTCTGGCGTAATCGGCGTGAACGCACCTTCAATACCCACGCCCTCACCGGCATCAACACCGCCGAGACGAGTGATCAGAGAACGCCCACCAGAATCCGGTCCCGCAATCATGGCCACACCGGTTCCGCGCACGTAGAGAATCATCATCTTGCGGCCATCGGCCTTGGCCTGCGCGTACTCGGTCGCAGCCGCCAGCTCCTTGTCCAGGTGCTCCTTCACCGGGCCAACTTGGTCAGCCAGGCCGACTGCGCCCGCAACCTCGTCGATAAGCGTGTTGATGGTCTCGGGAGTGCGCTCGTCCGACACATGGACGACGGTGATCCCCGCTTTTTCAAACGTGTCGAATACGCGGCTGGGGCCGATTGTGCCATCGGTAATGATGAGCTCCGGCTTCAGCTTCATCACCGACTCAGCATTGACTGCATGTCCGCCAATGGTGAGGTTCGGCAGATCCTTTACCGCCGGGAAATCGGAGGTGGAGTCGCGCCCCACCAGACGGTCTCCGAGGCCAAGCGTGTAGACCGCTCGGCTGAGTGCTCCCGCCCGGTCAAGCGTGAGAATACGCTGGTAGTCCTTATCTTCTGCCGGCTTCGGGTCTTTCAGCAGCACTTCGGGGTTTTCCGAAGGTAGGTTCGCATGCGCGGCACCGTGAGCGGAAATGTTGTCGGCGCGCGGAACCGTCGTCACGCCAGCGCTTGACGACGATGCCCCCTCCCTCGCGGCATCATCGGAACCACAGGCGACTAGTCCTGCGACTAGGACAACACTCAGCAGTGTTCCGGCAAGGCTGCGAACGCGACAGGCAGGCACGGTGAACATATTCCCCCTCTGTGAGCTGACGCTGCACGGAGATAGACGACAAAAAGATTGACTAAATAACGACTAACACTAGTAACAAAGAGCTTAGAAAGGACTTTGCTCTACTCACCCAAAGAATCTTAGGCTATCTTTTAGTTCTAGGTTAGCCTACCCTTAAATAAAGATAGTAATTTCTACAGTTTTTCGGAAGGACGTTACCTCCTATGACTACTCGTACACTCCAGCGTCGCGCGGCTTTCCTGGCTGTTCCGGCCGTCGCCGCACTTCCACTTCTCGCCGCCTGTGGCACAGATGACGCGGACGATGCCGCACAGGATGCTACCAACGCCTCGGAAACCACCAGCTCGGCTGCAGATCAAGAAACCGACGCCAGCGCCGGCGAAGTAACCATGGAGGCCGAGCCGGTCAACGACCTCTCCGAGGGCGATGTCATCTCCGTCGACCTGTCTGGTCTCGACCCCGACTACGGCTACTACGCCGCACTCTGCGCCGCCGAGAAGGCTCCAGGCAACCCCGTCCCGGACTGCACCGGTGACCGCAGTGCCGGCACCCAGTCGCAGCAGTGGATTACCAAGAAGTCCGGCGGCACCACCACCATCGCCGACGACAACACCGCACACTTCGAGCTCAGCGTTGTGCCCACCGGCGAGGCCGTGGACTGCACCCAGCAGGACTGCGTGCTGAAGCTCTTCGGTGACCACAGCGAGGGCTTCGAGGACATCACCGAGATCCCGGTTACTTTCGCTAAGTAGGCCAAACCACACACGCGCAGGCGTCGCAGTCCTAGGCTAAGAGCCATGGAAACCGACCAGCCTGCGACTGCTTTAGAAGCGGCACCGCGCCGCATCACACTCCTGCCCGGCGACGGCATCGGCCCTGAAATCACCGATGCCTGCCGAGGACTCATCGCCGATGTCTTCCCCCACTGGGAGCTAACAGAGGCACAAATTGGCTGGTCACAGTGGTGTGCGCACGGCAATCCCGTCCCACAGGAAACCTGGGAAACACTTGCGCGCAGCGATGCCGCTCTGCTCGCGGCGATTACCTCCAAGCCCGCTCGCGAGGCCGAGGAAGAACTAGCACCGCATCTGCGCGGTACCGGCCTGACTTACCGCTCCCCTGTTCTCCAGCTGCGCCAGCGTCTCGACCTCTTCGCCAACATCCGCCCGGTCACCCTGCCCGGCGCGACTGCCGATTTCACCATCGTCCGCGAAAACACCGAGGGCCTCTACAGTCACGACTATCTCCTCCCGCCTCACGACGCCCCGGCCGACTCCCCGCACCACCACCTGTGGGCAGAGGTAGTGGAGGACTCGACGGTGACTCGCGCCGTCGATAAGCGTGGCGAAGTTGCGGTTTCTTTGCGCGTGACGACGTCCTTTGCGTGGCACCGCCTTGCGCGACAGGCTGCCAAGTTGGCTCTCGCGCGGCAGGCGGCAAACCCCGATTCGGAGGCCACGCCGACGGTGACGGTGGCGGACAAGCCGAATATCCTGCGGGACTCTGCGCGTGTGATTCGCGGGGCAGTTGAAGAGGTGGCGGAGGAGTATTCGCAGGTCGCATTCGATTTTGCCAATGCGGATGCCGTGGCAATGCAGCTGGTGACCGACCCGGCGCGCTTTGATGTCATCATCGCGGAAAACCTTATCGGCGACATCCTCAGTGACATTGGTGCAGGACTGATTGGCGGGCTGGGGCTGGCGGCGTCGGCGAATGTTGGCGACGACTTTGCGGTTTTCGAGCCCGTGCATGGTTCGGCACCGGACATTGCCGGGCGCGGCATCGCCAACCCGGCTGCGTTTTTGCTCTCTGCAGCAATGTGCGCGGAGCATCTTGGGCATCCGACCTCGGAACTTGCGCCGGCTGCCAAGCTGCGCGAGGCCGTCTACGCCGCGACACGCACTGCCGCGACGCCAGACCTCGGCGGAACCGCGACTACCAGCGAGTTTGTGGCTGCGGTGCGGGCGGAGCTGGGGTTGTAGGCATTGACTCGATTACGAAGCGCAATTAAAGTGGTTGCTATCAATCCCAGCCGTTGACCCTCCGCCGATAAGGAGAGCGCCGATGACTGGGATTACTCATAGGGGGAGGGCCAAGAAATATGGGGTTAAGTAAAGAAAAGTGTGTCTTTTCC
>NZ_KV796519.1:0-75346 GCF_001809225.1 Corynebacterium sp. HMSC077G07
CGGAAAAGACACACTTTTCTTTACTTAACCCCTAATCGCAGCAATAAAAAATAAAAATAACGCGACCTGCTCGCTGTCCATTCCACGGGGACGGCGCACAGGTCGCGTCATTTTTTCGAGTGCAATTGGAGGTTGCTATGACTGCAGTGGAAGAAGCTCGGATAATCAAGGGAACCGGTCTCCACCTGATGCTCATACTAACTACCACCAGCACTAATGGGAATAAGAAAACGAGAATGTTTCGTTAATCACCCCCATGATGACCATCCAAAACGCCTACCCTATCGACCCCAAAGCCCCAGGGTCCCGCCTGTCAGATATGACAAAAATAGCCATTCACCTGGCTTTGTAGGTTAGCATTACCTAACATTGCCGACTGTCGAGGATAGTCTGGATTCAATAGCAACCTCCAACCGCAACGGGGGTAGTTTTCCGGGAAGGTTGGGCACAATATCCGTCGTCAAGCGATTTCACGTCATCAATCGGGAAAAAACTTTTAAAAAAACAAGTGTCTCTCATCACACTCATGCATAATGGGGTACAACAGTCATAGTCACTATGACGATGAACCGAGGCCATCGCGTTTATCTGCAGCGTTTATCTGCGACGTACGAAAAGGCCTTAAGACAAAAATTCCACGACAATACTTCTAGGAGCATGTCATGAAGGACTTTCTGCCCCGTACTCACTTCGAAGAAGAGCACAACATGTTCCGCGACATGGTTCGCGGCTTCGTCGAGAAGGAAATCACCCCGAACGTAGAGCGCTGGCACAAGGAAGGTCAGCCGGACCGCGAGATTTTCAAGAAGGCCGGCGAGCTGGGCCTGATTGGTATGTCCACTCCGGAGGCATACGGCGGCGGCGGAGAGATGGACTTCCGCTACAACCAGGTCCTGAACGAGGAGCTCTCCAACGCTGACTGTGGCTCCATCGTCGTTTCCTTCGGCGTTCTCAACGACCTGGTCGCTCCGTACCTGGCCAAGTTCGGTAACGAAGAGCAGAAGCAGAAGTACCTGGCTTCCATGAACGCCGGCGACACCATCGGCTGCCTCGCTATGACCGAGCCGGGCGCCGGTTCTGACCTGGCAGGTATGCGCACCTTCGCCAAGAAGGACGGCGACCACTACGTCCTCAACGGCACCAAGATCTTCATCTCCAACGGCATGATGGCCGACTTCGCTCTCGTCGCAGCTATCACCGACCCATCCAAGGGCCGCGCTGGCGTCTCCATGTTCATCGTCGACGCTGATCTCGAGGGCTTCACCAAGGCTGGCCCGCTGCAGAAGGTCGGCCTGAAGGCTCAGGACACCGCTGAGCTCAACTTCGACAACGTCCGCGTTCCGGCCGAGAACCTGCTCGGCGAAGAGGGCGCTGCCTTCGGCTACCTGCGCACCAACCTCGCTCACGAGCGCCTGACCCTGGCTTGCGGCTCTGTCGCAACTTCCCGCCGCGCCTGGACCCTGGCTTACAAGTACGCTCAGGAGCGCGAGGCATTCGGTCGCCCGATTATCCAGCACCAGGTCCACGGCCACTACCTGGCTGACATCGCCACCCGCGTCACCGCCCTGCAGGCTTTCGTTGACCAGGCCGTTATGGCCCACAACGCTGGCCAGCTGGACGAGACCGGTGCTTCCATGGCCAAGTACTGGACCACCGAGGAGCAGCAGGACATCGTTACCCGCTGCCTGCAGATGTTCGGCGGCTACGGCTTCATGCTCGAGTACCCAATCTCCACTCACTACCTCGACTCCAAGGTCCAGACCATTTACGGTGGCACCAACGAGATCATGAAGGAGATCATCTTCCGTCGTATCGCCAAGGGCGGCGCAGAGTAAACAGCGCACGTCGGTCTAGCCGATTCGCCCCAAACCCCGTCAGGTCTTCCTGGCGGGGTTTTTGCATACCTCAAAGTAGGTGGCTGGCGATTATTTACGAGGCTGGATTAGAGCTCCCTTCCCCTGTGCCATACCCCTCACCAAAAACATTACCCCCTACAAAACCGAAACTATACAATGAGATGCCCATCTCATATACTAAGATTCTGTTAGGTAATGGTGATGCACTTCACCAAATTCCCTCCTAGGCCGCGCGAGCGCGTGACCGGAGATGAAGGATTGGAGTTCCAGAGGTATGAGCACAACCAACTCGACCGCTACCCCTCAGCGAAGGGAGGTGTTTTCCACCCGAGCAGCCTTCATTTTCGCCGCTATCGGCTCGGCAGTCGGGCTTGGAAACATCTGGCGTTTCCCCTATGTCGCGTATGACTCCGGCGGTGGCGCTTTCCTTATCCCCTACCTGGTCGCACTTCTGACCGCGGGTATCCCACTGCTCTTCCTCGACTTCGCCATCGGCCACCGCTTCCGAGGGTCCGCACCGAAGTCGATGCGTCGCATCAAGCCCTGGGCTGAGCCAATCGGCTGGATCCAGGTCGGTATCGCCTTCTTCATTACCGTCTACTACGCCGTTATTATCGCGTGGTCCTTCATCTACGCCTGGAAGTCCATCCGCAAGAGCTGGGGCCCAGATGCCGAGACCCACTTCATGAAGGACTTCCTCCAAGTAGACACCGAGAGCGTCTTCTCTCTGGACTTCGTCCCCTCGATTTCCATCGTCCTGCTCATTGTCTGGGTACTCGTCATCGGCATTCTGGCCGCTGGTGTGGACAAGGGCATCGGTAAGGTCTCGATTATCTTCATCCCACTGTTGACCATCCTCTTCGTCGCAGTGGTCATCTACTCCCTGACGCTCGACGGCGCCGCAAAGGGCCTGGACGCATTCTTCACCCCAGACTGGTCCGCACTCACTGACTCCAGCGTATGGATTGCCGCCTACGGCCAAATCTTCTTCTCCCTGTCCGTGGCCTTCGGCATTATGCTGACCTACGCCTCCTACCTGAAGCCACACACGAACCTCACCGGTTCCGGCCTGGTCACCGCGTTCGCAAACTCCTCCTTCGAGGTTCTCGCCGGTATCGGCGTCTTCGCCACCCTGGGCTTCATGGCAGCGCAGTCGGGTCAGGCCGTTGACGAGGTCGCAACCTCCGGTATTGGTCTTGCCTTCATCGCCTTCCCGACGGTCATCTCTGAGATGCCAAAGCTCATCGGCTCCGTCTTCGGCCTGTTGTTCTTCCTCTCCCTGGCAATCGCCGGTGTGACCTCCCTGATGTCGCTGCTCGAGGTCGTCGTCTCCGCAGTCAAGGACAAGCTGAACCTCGGCCGCGTCCAGGCCACCCTCACCGTCGGTGGCGCCATGGCCGTCATCTCGCTGCTGGCCTTCCCGACCACCTCAGGTCTGGTAACCCTCGACATCGTCGATAAGTTCACCAACAACGTCGGTATCGTCCTGGTTGCACTGATGACCATCATCGCAATCGACTGGATCCTGCGCCGCACCAACGAGTTCGCCATGCACCTCAACGCCGTCTCTTCGTTCAAGGTCGGCACCATGTGGCAGATCTTCGTCGGAAACATCACGCCGGTCATTCTCGCCGTCATCCTGTTCCAGGAGCTCATTGGACTTTTCCAGGAAAACTACGAAGGCTACTCCGACACCCAAATCGACATCTTTGGCTGGGGTGTCATCGGCGTGATTCTCATCGGCGCTCTGATTATGGCCATCCTGCCTTGGCGCGGCCAACACCGTCTCGATGGCCCTCCGGGCTCGGACTTCGGTGTGACGCCAGATTTCAAGCGGTCCTCACACCTGCCACGCAAGCACACTCCGGAAACCGAGGAGGTTTAAGCCAAATGTCCGGTATCGCAATTGTCATGATGGCACTGTTCATCATCGTCATCTGGGGCGGTCTGGCGGTCTCGCTGGTCAGCCTATCCAAGCACCCTGACGAGGTTTCCGGTGAGCTGGGAGATCACCCAGAACTCACCAGTGAAGTACTAGGAGCACAGGAAGAGCAGTAGTTCTTCACTACTACCTCTCCCCTGCCACTCCAGGTATCTGCCTTACTCACCTACGAAATGCGGTGGTCGCTTCTCCAAGAACGCGGCCACCGCTTCCTTATGGTCGGCCGAGACCGCCAAACGAGCCTGCGCGTCCGCCTCCGCCGCAGCGGCAGACAAGGTATCCCGGCGCAGCAGAGCCTTAATCTCCTTCAGCGCGGCCGTCGGCCCCGCCGCAAACTGGGCAGCCAACTCACGTGCCCGAGTCGCTGGATTATCCACCACTTCAGTGACCAGGCCGAGGCTCAGGGCTTCGTCGGCAAGCACCTTCTTATCGAAGAACAACAGCTCACGCGCCTTCGCGTCACTGACCATGCGCGGCAGCAGCGCCGACATGCCACAGTCCGTGGCCAGGCCAATCGACGGGAACGCCGCCTTGAACGACGCCTTCGGGCCCGCGATACGGAAATCACAGTGCAGCGCCAACGACCAGCCGGCACCCGCCGCAGCACCTTCGATAGCTGCAATAACCGGAACGTTAATCGCGGTCAGCTCCGCGACCATCGGGTTGTACTCCTCGACAACCTTGCCCATGCCGGCGCCGGACTGCAGGTCAGAAATGTGCTCCTTCAAATCCTGGCCCGTACAAAACGCCTTCGGCCCGCCGAGCAGGATAACAGCGCGCACATCCGGCTCCTGCGCACGCTCAAAAGCGGCTTTCAGCTCCAAGCGGAGATTCTTATCCAGGGAGTTATAGGCATCCGGGCGGTCGATGGTGTTGGCTAGAATGCCGTCGGAAAAGTCTTGAGTAACGTTGCTCATAACCTCGCAGGTTATCGCAATCTCCCCCGCCTCGGACGCACTTTTGCACCAAATCACTCGCCGCGAGTAACAAGGGACACATGACACTTCCACGCCCCGCCACGCCTGACGACGTCCACGAGATCGTCGACCTCATCAAAGACCTGGCGGCCTACGAAAAAGAACCCGATGCCGTCCGACTGACCCCCGAGCGCCTGCGCGAACAGCTCTTCGGGGACAACCCTGCGATTTTCTGCCACGTCGTCGACTCCACATCCGGAAATTTGGACGACGGCGCCGGTGGCGGTGATGGCGGTGTTGGAGGCAGCCCGCGCCTCGACGGCATTGCCCTGTGGTTCCTCAACTACTCCACCTGGGAAGGCACCCACGGCATCTACCTCGAAGACCTCTACGTCCGCCCCGAGGCACGCGGCACGGGCAAGGGCAAAGCACTGCTGCAGAACCTCGCGCGAATTGCCGTGGAGCGAGGCTACTCACGTGTCGAGTGGTGCGTCCTGAAGTGGAATCAACCCTCCATCGATTTCTACCGCTCCCTCGGCGCCTTCCCCATGGACGAATGGGACACCTTCCGCCTCACCGGACAGCCGCTCGCTGACTTCGGGGCGTAACAGACGGCAGCGCGTGGTGCGGCGGTACGGCGGTGCAGCTGCGGTGCGTTTGCGCGGTGAAAAGTCCGGATGTGGATAACTGCTAAACCGGCTGACTTATCCACAGCCTGCCCTCGTAGGCGTTGTCCCCCTACATCCGGACTTTTACCTTCAAAGGCATGACAGTTCTTGGGACGCTCGCCGCACTGGCCTCGCGCGGAATGGACACGCTAGCGGAACTCCACGCCGCGCGTCCCGACGGCCACGACGCCACCTCCCACTTGGCGGCAACCCTCGGCCTTGACCCGGCGCGCCTCCGGCTTTTGCTACGCGTCGCCGCCCACTATCTCCAACCCGCTGACACCGAGGAAAACACCAAAGCCCGCGAAGACGCCACCGCCCTTGCGCGCCAGCTCGGCCTCAGCCTGGACACCTGCGTGCTTATCGACAAGCGCAGCCGCCAAGCCAACAACGCCGAACTCCACGACAACCTCCGCCTCACATTCGTCGCTGCCGCCGAACGCCTCGGCTTCGAAGAACTCGATCTCTACATGCGGGAAACTCTCACCGAGCTCAACACCGAAGACGAGCCACCCCAGCACCTACGCGCCCGATTGTCCCGGAAGGTAGACATCCGGGGAATGAAGCACTTCCATATCTCCGGCCCCTCGGATATGCTCGACAATCTCCTGTCGCCGCTTACCATCCGTGCCGCAGAAATCCGGAAGTCCCATCCGGGGTTTTCCCACGACCGCTGCGTCGGCCAAGCGCTTGCCGAGCGCCTCGAGCATGCCGATGCCGCAACGCCCGTCGACAAGCTCGATGAAATGCGCTACCAACCCGCCATCATCATCACCGCACAAGACCTCATCGACTACAGCCCGCGATTCGCCGCCACCACCAACGGCTCCGCGCTCGCCCCCGACGTCTTCCTTAACGCCCTACTCGCCGACACCGGGTGGGCCGTGCTTTACGACGAGCACAGCGCCATTACGGACTTATTTCCCATCGGCAACCCCCGCCTGGCGACTGAAGAGCAGCGCATCGCGATGCTCATCGACAACCCCATCTGCGCCTGGCCCGGCTGTGAACGCCCCGCCTATAGCGGACAAGCGCACCACCTAGTCGCCCACAAACACGGCGGCACAACCACGCTGGACAACCTCACCATGGTCTGCCGCGAACACAACGGGCTTAACGACGACGACCGGGAAGGACGCAACGGCCACCTCGAACGCATCCCCACATCCGGACATATTCGATGGCGCCCGCCGGATAAAACTCGGCCGCCGCTGTTTAGCAACTCATTTGTGACATCAATGTCCGGGAGGTCCTACGCCGGATACCGGGCAGGCACGACGAAACAGCTCGGGCCGGAGCCACCACCTCCGGACTAAAACCCGGATGTACGGGAAAACCCGTCCTAGCGCACTGCTAGAACGGGTACTTGCGCTGCAAAAACGCAGAATTAGATGAGGTTCCAGTCCTCGATGCCGTCGTAAAGCGGGAATTCCTGAGCAATCTTCGAAACACGAGCACGCAGGGAGTCAACATCCGCATTCTTGCCGGCGGCGAGAGCAGTACCGATGACATCGGCGACCTCGGTGAAGGCCTTCTCGTCGAGACCACGGGTGGCCAGCGCCGGAGTACCGATACGAAGTCCGGATGTAACCATCGGAGGACGCGGGTCAAACGGAACAGCATTGCGGTTGACGGTAATGCCAACAGCGTGGAGCAGATCCTCGGCCTCCTGGCCGTTCATCTCAGAATTGCGCAGATCCGCCAGAACCAGGTGGACATCGGTGCCGCCAGTGAGAACATCGACGCCAGCCTCGGCGCAGTCGGCAGCGGTGAGACGCTCAGCCAGAATGCGGGCACCAGCCAGAGTGCGCTCCTGGCGCTCCTTGAACTCCTCGGTACCAGCAATCTTCAGCGCCACGGCCTTGCCGGCGATGGCGTGCATCAGCGGACCACCCTGCTGCCCCGGGAAAACAGCCGAGTTCAGCTTCTTGGCGTACTCCTGCTTAGCCAAAATCATGCCCGAACGAGGACCACCGAGGGTCTTGTGAACGGTAGTCGACACAACGTCAGAATGCGGAACCGGCGACGGGTGCAGACCGGCGGCAACCAGGCCTGCGAAGTGCGCCATGTCCGTCCACAGCTTCGCACCGACCTCATCGGCGATGGAACGGAAAGCTTCGAAGTCGAGGTGACGCGGGTACGCCGACCAACCTGCGATGAGAACATCCGGCTTTTCTGCGAGCGCCTGCTCACGCACCTTGTCCATATCGATCCGCATGGTGTCCTTGTCCACACCGTATGCGGCGACGTGGTAGAGCTTGCCGGAGAAGTTAAGCTTCATGCCGTGGGTCAGGTGACCGCCGTGTGCCAGGTCGAGGCCCATAATCTTGTCACCGGCGTTGATCAGCGCATGCAGAACGGCAGCGTTTGCCTGCGCACCTGCGTGTGGCTGAACGTTGGCGAACTCAGCGCCGAAGAGCTCCTTGGCGCGGTTGCGTGCCATGTCCTCGACGACGTCGACGTATTCGCAGCCGCCGTAGTAACGACGGCCCGGGTAGCCTTCGGCGTACTTGTTGGTCAGAACCGAGCCCTGAGCTTGCAGCACTGCACGTGGAACAAAGTTCTCACTAGCAATCATTTCGAGCATGTCACGCTGACGAGAGAGCTCCCCTGCCATTGCCTCTGCGAGGTCGGGATCGAGTTCACGCAGCGATTGGTAGCGGACATCGTTATTGTTAGACCCGGTCATGAGTAGGTTTTCGACCTTTCAATGAAACTTCAATGCCACAGGCCATGCTAGCCCTTTATGGGGCAAACCACGAAAGCAGCACCATTCAGGTATGCCCCCTTTATTGACTCGTTTTCCGGTTTTCGGCACCCCCTTGGCACAATTGGAAGTATGACGCGCGCAACATCCCCCAGCCCGTACGTCGAGTTCAAACGCGAGCAGTGGCGCGAAATGCGCAAGAATATGCCTCTGGTGCTGACGGAAGAGGAAGCTGAACGACTTTCCGGTATCGGTGAAAACATCGACCTGGACGAAGTCGCCGAGGTCTATCTTCCGCTTTCTCGTCTGATTCACATGCGTGTGGCGGCGCATCGGGAGCTGAACGCCGTAACGTCGAACTTTCTTGGGGAAAATCCTTCGAAGGGGGCGTCGGTGCCGTTTATTATCGGCGTCGCGGGTTCGGTGGCGGTCGGCAAGTCAACGACGGCGCGTTTGCTGCAGGTCCTGCTCGAGCGCTGGGAGACTAATCCGCGGGTGGACTTGGTTACTACTGATGGCTTCCTCTATCCTTCTGAGGAATTGAATCGCCGTGGGATTATGCAGCGCAAGGGGTATCCGGAGTCGTATGATCAGCGTGCGTTGATGCGGTTTGTCACGGCGGTGAAGTCGGGGGCGCGGCATGTGAAGGCGCCGGTGTATTCGCACACGCTCTATGACCGGGTGCCGGATGAGTTCGTCGATGTCGATCGTCCGGACATTCTCATTCTCGAGGGGCTCAACGTTTTGCAGACGGGCCCGACGCTGATGATTTCCGATCTTTTCGATTTCAGTGTCTACGTCGATGCCCCGCGCGCGGACATCGAACGCTGGTACATTAATCGTTTCCTCAGTCTCCGCCAGACGGCGTTTCGCGCTCCGGGCGCGCACTTCGCGGATTACGCCACGCTTGACGACGAAGCTGCGGCCGAGGTGGCCCGACGCATTTGGCAGCAGGTGAACTTGCCGAACCTGACGGAAAATATTTTGCCCACTCGAGTGCGGGCGTCATTAGTTCTTACGAAGTCTCGGGACCACAAGGTTTCGAGGGTCCGGATGCGCAAACTCTAACATCCGGAAATTTTTCCGGATGTAGGGAGGTTATTTGCCGAAGCGGCGTGAGCGCTGCGAAAAGTCTCGAAGTGCGCGGAGGAAGTCGATGCGGCGGAATTCGGGCCAGTAGGTATCGGTGAACCAAATCTCGGAGTAGGCGGTTTGCCAGAGAAGGAAGCCGCTGAGCCGCTGTTCTCCGGAAGTGCGGATGACTAGATCGGGGTCCGGTTGTCCGGATGTATAGAGGCGGCGAGAAATGGCGTCGGTGGTGATGCTCTCCTCGAGCTCGGAAGCATCAATTCCTTCGGCGACTGATTCCCGGATGATTCTGCGTACTGCGTCGACGATTTCCTGCCGACCACCGTAGCCAACGGCGATGTTGACCTGGATGCCGGTGTTGTTCGCAGTGACTTCTTCGTCGTGGCGTAGCCGGGCGGTCATTCTTTCCGGAAGGAGCTCGAGGTGGCCGACCATGCGCAGGCGCACGTCGTTAGGCGATTGCGCCAATTCGTCGACGACGTCGGCGATGATGTCGAACAGTAACTCCAGCTCTTCGGGGTCGCGCCCGAGGTTTTCGGTGGAGAGCAGGTAGATGGTGACCAGCTCGATTTCCTGCTCGGCGCACCAGCCGACGAATTCTGCGATTTTGCGGGAGCCGACGCGGTGGCCGTGGCTGACGTCGGTGAATCCAGCCTCCCTCGCCCAGCGGCGGTTGCCATCGGCCATGATGGCAACGTGCTTGGGGCGAGGTTTTCCTTCTAGCTCTTGGGCTAGTTTGCGCTCGTAGAGCGGATAGGCGATCCGCCGGAGTGAGGACGGCTGGTTTTCTTTCACATATGTAACCCTACCCAATGGGCACGGCCACTTTGTGCTTAGTCGCGTGCCTGCCGACGCTTCCGGACTTCTGCCGCAAGCGTACGCAGCAGCCGGTCGGTGGTTTCCCAATCCATGCACGCATCGGTGACGGACTTGCCGTATACGAGGCCCTTACGACCATCGGTAATTTTTTGCGCGCCGGCTTCGAGGAAGGACTCCATCATGATGCCGGTGATGCGCTCGTCGCCGCCCCCGATGAGCTTGCCGAGCTCCTCAACGACCTCGGCCTGGCGCACCTCGGATTTTCCGGAATTGGCGTGGGAGGCATCCACCATGATGCTGACGGTTTGCTCGGCCTTGTTCAGGCGCGCTTCGGCGTCGTTAAGCGATTCTTCGTCCCAGTTCGGGCCGGAGGTGCCACCGCGGAGGATGATGTGGCAGTTGTGGTTGCCGGCGGTTTCGACAACGGCGGCGCGGCCTTGGTCGTTCATGCCGAAGAAGAAGTGCGGGTTTGCTGCGGAGACCAGCGAGTCCACGGCGACCTGGACGTTGCCGTCGGTGCCGTTCTTGAAGCCGATGGGCACGGAAAGTCCGGAAGCGAGCTGACGATGGACCTGCGACTCCGTGGTGCGCGCACCAATTGCACCCCAGGAGACGGCGTCGGAAATGTACTGCGGGCTGTTGGGCTCGAGGAATTCGGCGCCGGCGGGCAGGCCGGTGCGCAGGACCTCGATGAGTACCTCGCGGGCCATGTGCAGGCCCTTGTTGATTTTGAAGGAGCTATCCAGGTCGGGGTCGTTGATGAGTCCCTTCCAGCCGACGGTGGTGCGCGGCTTTTCGAAGTAGACGCGCATGACGACCAGCAGGTCCTCGTCGAGCTCATCGGCGGTGGCCTTCAGGCGGCGGGCGTAGTCGATGGCGGCCTCGGGGTCGTGAATGGAGCACGGGCCGACAACGACCAGCAGACGATCGTCTTCACGGGCGATGACGCGGGCGACGTCGAGTCGCGACTGCTCTACCTCGTTAACCAGGTTTGGGGTCAGTGGCTGTTTGGCCATGACCTCTTCTGGGGAGGGCAGGTCGTGGAAGGCTACGACGCGGCGGTTCGCGGTCGAGGCGGGGGCTTCGAGGGAAGTTGGAGGGGTCATCTGAGGTCTCTTTTCTCTGGGTGATTAGTTGCGCATTTTGGCTGTAGATACGACAAAAGGCAGCGCCCCGATTGGTTGGGGCTGCTGCCTTTGGCTCCGGTTGGTGGCGACGTGACGATTAGCCGCCGGCTGTGACTATGTCGTCACTGCCTCCGGAGCCTTCGAAAAATAAAATCGCCACATACGCATGTGCTTGACTGTAGCACACTGCCTAGAATCCCGCAATTCGAACTCCAAATCCCGCCACACGGGAAACAATCAGGGGTGCGCGCAACTGCCCGTCGTCAAGCGACGCGCACACACCTTGACGCTGACTACTCCGCTTCACGACGCTGCTCTGCTGCAGCCATCGCCTTATCCACAGCCTCGGAATCGAAGGGATCCATGTCGTGCGCCTCGGCGAACTTCCGGCGAGCGGCCATGCGCTTCGCGCGCCGCGAGAGATCCCAGCCGAGAGCCAGGATGACGATGAGCAAAACGACAATGATGAGCAGGCCAACAGGAGAGGCCTTTCCGAAGTCAGCACCCCGCGGACCAGTGGGGTTCTGCGCCAGGAAAATTGTCGTGCGAGCCGCCAAGGCATCGAAGCTTTCAATCATGAGTTCCAGCTTAGCGTTAATTCCGGACTATTCCGCGTCGGGGTCGATACCGGCGAAGAGATCGGTCTCTGGCAGCTCGGTCTGCACTCGAGTGCGGGCAAGCTCAAACTCTTCGGTCGGCCAAACGCGCTGCTGAATGTCTACCGGCACGGCGAAGAATGGCCCGTTCGGATCGATCTGCGTAGCGTGCGCCAGCAGCGCCTGATCCCGCTGCTGGAAGTAATCGCCGCACTCAACCTGCGTGGTCACGCGGGTCATGATGTCGCCGGGAGTCTTAGTCCAACGGCGGAAGGACTCGGCCAGCGGGCTTTCCAAACCGTTGTCGCGGTAGTAGTTGTCCAGCGCGATGAGACGCGCCTTGATGAAACCGTGAGTGTAGTAGAGCTTGGAAATTTCCCATGGTTCACCGAGCTCGGGGTACTTATCCGTTCCAGACTCCAGCCAAGCGCGCATGGACACGATATGGGTCATGATGTGGTCCGGGTGCGGGTAGCCACCGTTTTCGTCGTAAGTAATGACGACGTGCGGACGAAACTCGCGGATTGCCCGAATGAGAGGCTTGGTCGCATCCTCGACCGATTGGCGAGCAAACACACCGTGCGACAGCACCGGCACCGGGTTGCCCGCAGGCAGACCGGAGTCGGTAAAGCCGAGCCACTCATGTTCAACGCCGAGAGTCTCAGCGGCTGCAGCCATTTCGTGAACGCGCACTGCGGCGATATTCTCCCGCACCTCCGGCCGATCCATCGCAGGGTTGAGAATGCTACCGGCCTCACCGCCGGTGCAGGTCACCACTTTGACGCGATGCCCTTCCGCCGCATATCGGGCCATCGTTGCGGCGCCCTTGCTCGATTCGTCATCAGGATGAGCGTGAATTGCCATCAGACGAAGTGTCAATTGAAGTCACTCCCGCTACTATCTCAGTCCATGTTTTCTGGCCAAGGCCGGAGCCCTTCGACCGCAACGATGCTACTCCAGCACCGTTTCAATACCGCCCCACTATAGCGCTGCACCATCATATGACCACGCAGCATCGCTACTCGGCGGAACGACATAGCAGCAGGACACCGCGCCACACCAGAAAGATTGTTTAACTGTCAACATTTTACCACGTCGACTGAGAACTCCGATAGGCTAAAAAGCATGGCTGAAAGTTCGGAGCGAAACACCCGAAATACCGCAGCGCCTAACGAGCAGCGCGAGCGCTATGGGGACAACAGTCGCACTCTCCCCGCAAAATTGGTTGTCATCGCTATTGTTGGCATGCTCGTCATCGCCGGCGCATACATCTTCGTTCAGATGAACCGCGTCTCCGCCCCGGATGTCTCTGCAACGCAAGCGGGCTGGAGCCGCACTCCAGGCAAGGAAGATGAGCAGTTCATCTTCACGCTGGACGTCACCCGCGAAAAGCCGGAGCTGGATAGCTACTGCATTATCTATGCGCTGAACTATGACGTGGCAGAGGTCGGGCGTCGCGACGTATTCATCCCGGGCGGCGGCCCCGCTACCGTGCGGATGGACGTCCCCATTGCCACCCGCGAGCTGGCCGTCGCAGGCGATGTCTATGGCTGCTCCACCGACATTCCGAAGTTCCTCGCACCTGCGAAGTAATCTCCCTTCGCGACTGAGGATCATGCGCTGCGGGGGCACGTCGTAAAGCGTGCGCAACAACACTCCGACGCGCCTGTTATTGCCATGTGGCGTGACAGTGCTATCCTGTGACGCAGCCGACGGCCCCACGCGGGGCCGCTTTTGTATTAAATAGCCAAAAACACAGGAGGAACCATGACTGAGGCAAAGAACAATAGCCCATGGCTCACCCAGGAGTCCTACGACAAGCTCAAGGCCGAGCTTGAGGCGCTATATGAAAACCGCCCGGTCATCGCCGCCGAGATTAACGAGCGTCGCGAAGAGGGCGACTTGAAGGAAAACGCCGGCTACGATGCCGCCCGCGAGCAGCAGGGACAGGAAGAGGCACGCATCCGCTACCTCGAAGACCTGCTGCAGCGCGCCACCGTCGGCGAGATTCCACAGGAGTCCGGTGTGGCTCTGGTCGGCACCGTGGTCCACGTCTACTACGACGGCGACGAAGACGACACCGAGACCTTCCTCATCGGTACCCGTGGCGCTGACTCCTCCAACCCGAACCTGGAGACCTACTCCACCGATTCCCCGCTGGGCAAGGCTCTGGTCGGCGCTAAGGAGGGCGAGACCCGCACTTACGCTTCCCCGAGCGGCGACGAAGTGTCTGTCACTGTGGTCAAGGCTGAGCCGTACGACCCGGAGATGGACGCCTAAGCGCTCCCGGCGTTAGACCGCCTCAACCCAGGCGGCAACTTCGGGCCACAGTGCCCGATTCTTGGACCGATAGAAGCCCATATGGCCTATCGGTCCATTTTTTGTGCCCTCTCCCGCTTCGATATCGCGCTTTACGACGTCACACTGCACAGCCCTATCGGTCAATACGTCGACTGCCAACAACAAAGCGCCGGCCAACCCGTAATAACGGGCTACCCGGCGCTTGTGCGTTAGTTAGTTTTCTAGCGTTTAGTCCCTGAAGTAGGACAGCAGACGCAGAATCTCGGTGTAGAGCCAGACCAGGGTCACAGCCAGACCGAGGGCGACACCCCAGGCGTACTGAGCCGGAGCGCCAGCGCGAACCAGGCGATCAGCCTGATCGAAGTCAATCAGGAAGCTGAAGGCTGCCAGGCCGATGCAGACCAGAGAGAAGATGATCGACAGCATGCCGCCGTCACGCAGCGGGAAGCCCAGGCCGAACAGGGAGAGCACCAGGTTGCCCAGCATGAGGACCAGGACACCAATCAGAGCCGCACTCATAAAACGGGTGAACTTCGGGGTCACGCGGATAGCGCCCGACTTGTAGACGAAGAGCATACCGATGAAGACACCCAGGGTAGCCAGCACGGCCTGCATAATCAGCGCACCAGCGGCAACGCCCTGAATTGGAGCAGTGAACATGAAGCTGATGCCACCGACGAAGAGGCCCTCGAAGGCCGCGTAGGTGAGGGTAACCGGCGCGGAGCCGTACTTCTTGCCGAAGGTGGAAACCAAAACAGTAATCAGACCACCGATGGCGCCGACAATGGTCAGAATCATGGCCAGGCTGGTGGAGACACTGACGGCAATGAAGAAATTGACCGCAGCCAAAACGATGATGGTTGCCAGCGTGATGCCGGTCTTGGAAACGACATCGTCGACCGTCATCGGACGGTAGTCGGCGGCAACCTGCGACTGGTACGGGTTATCCCCGTAGCCAGCGCCCATCTGACCTTGGCCGTAGTGATGTGCGCCCGCCTGTCCGCGGGCGACGGTCTTAGTAAGTGAACTGAATGCAGGATTGCTGCTTTCGCGCACGTCGTCCTTCTTTCTTTTCTCAGTTTTTCTTACGTTTTGTATTCAGGCACACGCGCTTACGTTTGCCTACACTTTCTACAACGGGCGATGTAAAGGTATTGTTCCCAACCCTGAAAAACAGTTAGTATCAAGGTAATTCCTCGCCTGCTGGCGGTGATTTTGTAATCGCGGAAAAACTCACAGTCGCCAGGCGTGGGCACCACATGAGTGATTATGAAACAGGAGGTTGGTCAAGATGTCTGATGGCCTTGACTACGATCCGGATACCACTGGTGATTTCGACGAGACCACGCTCGATGGCTCAGAGGGACTCGATGGCGACTTCCTCACCGGTGATGGCGAGAATTATGTAATGGATCCGCCGGACCGCTGGCGGGGCGCTTCTCCGCATGACACTCTCGGCAAGCGGTTGGCCGAGGAAAAGCCGGACATCGACGTCGACGACGATCTGGATGATGACCCGGAGATGCGCTACGGCGATGTCGACGGCCACGAACCGTTCGAGTTCGGCAACGATGGCCCGCGCGACCCGGACCGCAACCGTCGGATGGGCTGGACTACTTACTAAAGTTTTCTAAGTTTTTGTAGTTTTGCCAAATTTACTATCTCGGGGCGCCGCGCAACAGTAGTATCTGTGCCATGACAGCATCTACTGCTACGACAAACCGAACTACCATCCGCAATCCGCTTAACGACGAGCTCGTTGCCCGCCTTCTTCAGCGCGTCACGGTAGCTGATAAGTCGAAGACCGCCACTATCTCGGCACCATTTACCGGCCAGGAGCTGGCGCAGATTCCTGTCGGTACCCAGGCCGATGTCGACGAGGCCTTCAAGCGTGCCCGTGCCGCGCAGAAGAAGTGGGCCCGCATGGCGCCGGAAAAGCGCGGCGAAGTGCTGCACCACTTCCACGACCTGCTCTTTACCCACTGCGACCAGGTGCTGGACCTGCTGCAGGCCGAGACCGGTAAAAACCGCGCCAGTGCCCACGAGGAGCTCGTACACACCGCTATCACCGCCCGCTACTACGGCAATCAGGGCCCGAAACTGCTTGAGCCGAAGCGAGCGCACGGCGCGGTCCCGGTACTTTCCAAGACCACCGTCTACCACCACCCAAAGGGCGTCGTCGGTGTTATTGCTCCGTGGAACTACCCGCTGACCCTCGCGGTTTCCGATGCGCTGGCTGCACTGATGGCCGGTAACGCCATCGTGCTCAAGCCGGACAGCACCACTCCGTTTACCGCTCTCTTCGCTGTCGATTTGCTCTACCTCGCTGGCCTTCCGGAGGATCTCTTCCAGGTCATTCCAGGACCCGGTCGCGTTGTCGGCCAGGGCATTGTCGGCCAGTGTGACTTCCTGATGTTCACCGGCTCCTCCGAGACCGGCCGCTCGCTGGCACAGCAGTGCGGCGAACGCCTGATCAGTTTCTCCGCGGAGCTCGGCGGCAAGAACCCGCTGATTGTCGCTGAAGATGCCAACATCAACCGCGCGGTCGAGGGCGCACGCATTGGCTGCTTCACCAACTCCGGTCACCTGTGTGTATCCATTGAGCGAATTTATGTCGTGGACTCCGTCTGGGACGAGTTCGTCCCGGCATTCACCGACCGCGTGAAGGCAATGTCCATCGGCGCTGGCTACGAGTGGGAAACCGAGATGGGCTGTCTGCAGTCGCAGGGCCAGTTCGACATCGTCAAGTCCATGGTCGACGAGGCCATCGAGGCCGGCGCCACCGTGCTGACCGGTGGTCGTCCTCGCCCGGATCTGGGACCGCTGTTCTACGAGCCGACCGTGCTTACCGACGTCCCGGAGGGCGTCGCCCTGCTGACCGAAGAGGTATTCGGACCGGTGGTAGTCCTCCAGCGCGTCTCGGATGTCCACGAGGCTATCGCCAAGTCCAACGATTCCCGTTATGGCCTCAACGCTTCGCTGTGGACCTCCCCGCGTCGCGCAAAGGAGCTGGCTCCACAGCTTGAGGCCGGTACCGTCAATGTCAACGATGGTTTTGCTGCGGCCTTCGCGTCTGTCGATGCCCCGATGGGTGGTTTCAAGGATTCGGGTGTGGGCCGTCGTCAAGCAGCGGGCGGCCTGCTGAAGTACACCGATGAGCAGACAGTGACCGTGCAGCGTCTTTCCCCGGTGTCGATGCCGCAGATGCCGCGTGAGCTGTACTCGAAGGTGTTCAACACGGCACTTGTCCTCGGCAAGAAGTTCAACGTCCTGCCGTAATCCGCATGTAGCGCGCACAAATAGCAAAAGGCCAGGTCAGAAAACTCTCTGACCTGGCCTTTTGGTGCCCCCAGTGGGACTCGAACCCACACTGAAAGGATTTTAAGTCCTCTGCCTCTGCCAATTGGGCTATAGGGGCCCCTAAGAAAGATTAATGGGCGATATGGGTGTCTACCAAACTCGCCACAATTCCGTCGAGGATATCCTTCTCGCTGATGTAGAAAAAGCGCTGCTCTTCCTTCGCTGCCTCGGAAAGCGGCAGCGCCTCAAACATGTCCATCAGACCGTCCACAATGATGGAACCGCCGGCGAAGACATCCGCGCGCTTCGGATGCATCACGGGATTGGCAGCGAGGGACTCCGCGTCGGTCTCAATCACGGACGCGGTCAGCGCACGCAACGCCGCAAAGCGCAGCTGCGACAGGTGGATTGCCTCCGGGTCGTAGGTTTCTAGCCCCTGTGCCAGCGCCGACAGCGTGGTGAAGGTCCCGGCGCAGCCGACGATGGTGCGAGCCTTGTCGACAGGCACCTTCGCAACAATCTCGTCGGCCAGCTCCGCAACATACGAACGCGCCTCCTGGACCTGTTCCGCCGTCGGTGGCGAGGCCTGCAGGAACCGTTCGGTCAAGCGCACACTGCCCATAGCCACGGAATCAGAACCGGCTACCGTACCATCGTGGTCACCGACAATAACCTCGGTGGAGCCACCGCCGACGTCAATGACGCAATACGGACCGAGCTCGGGCTCCAAGTCATCTACCGCCCCGCGGAAGGACAGCGCGGCTTCCTCGTCGCCGGAAATAACCTCGGCCTCTGCACCCCACGGAGCGAGAATCTCGCGGGTCATGGCGAAGAAATCGTCGCGGTTGCTTGCGTCGCGTGTCGCCGATGTCGCCACCATTCGGACTGCTTGCACTTTTTCGACCTGCATAAGCTCCGCATACTTCGTCAGAGCCTCCCGCACGCGCTCCAGCGCCTCTGGAGCCAGCATGCCAGTGGCATCCACGCCCTGGCCAAGGCGGACGATTTCCATCAGTCGGTGCAGTTCTGTGATTTCGAGAACTCCATCGACAACCTCGACCCGGCTGATAAGCAGGCGAAGCGAATTAGTGCCGCAGTCGACGGCAGCGAGGGTCGTCATTTATCCCTCCACCCCCGGATACGCAATACCGAGCTCGGCAATCGTGGGCCAATCTGCGGGAATCGCGGTGCCGCGCAGCTTCTCGTTCTCCGCCGCCAGCGCCACCGACTCAGTACCCAGTCGGAAGTGATTCGGCCCCTTGGCCAGCGCGTAGGCAATAAGAACGTGGAGGCACTTCACGCGCGTCGGCATTCCGCCACCGGAGAAGTCCGTGCCTAGGTCTTCCATCTCATTGCGCTCTGCCAGAAACGCCTCGTGCGCGCGCTGGTAATCGGCGGCGAGGTCTTCGTCGCTTTCCAGACGCGCGGTCATTTCTTTCATCACGCCGGTCGTCTCCAACCGGGAGGCCTCGGCGGTGAGTCGCGGATCAGTTAGGTAAAAGAGCGTGGGAAACGGAGTGCCATCGTCCAAGCGCGGCTTCGTCTTGACCACACCAGGAGTGCCGTCGGGGCTGCGGTAAGAGATGTCCACTACACCGCGCGGTTCACGTCCGAGCTGCTCCGCTATCACTTCCAAATCTGCGGTATCCACAGACATCGGTCACACTCCTTTTGCTTCCGTTTTACTGACACATAATCTCACAGTCGCCTTACAAGCGCGTTGTTTCGCTTTACGACGGCACACTCCGCCGCGCATGCAACCTCACCGAGAGGCTCAGGTAGCCGTATGGAGGTTTAGGACTCCGGTACCGTCGGCAAGCTCTCTGGCCTCGTTGCCTGATCGCGCCCCGGATTAGGGCGAGTCTCTTCGGGTTCGGGCGGGATGGAAATGGAATCCCACAGAGTCTCGTACCACTTCTTGGCCTGGTGCTGCGGAATTTCCTCCGGCTGCGTCACAGGCTGTTCGCCCACGGCCGGATCGAGGATACGGAATGGGGTCTCCCCCGGCTCTACCAGCCCCAGGCGCAGACGTGCCTGCTCCTTAACATAGGCAGGGTTGGAGTAAAGCTCCTTTTCATCCTCTAACTGCTTAATTCGCTGTTCCATGCGAGCAATATTGTCCTGCGTTGCGGCTACATCCGCCTGCTGTTGTGCAAAAGTCCGCAGCGGAATTGCGAGAACAGATACTAAGAAAAGCACCAGCAGACCAATACCGATCTTCTGTGCCGTGCTCAGCGAGCGCATTCCCGATGCGATTGCCGCTGCCGAACGCTGCCCCGCCCCTGCAGGGCGCGACTGTGTTCCGCGGCGAGATCGGTCCGATGCACTCATGTCCCACACTCTACCCGACCGCCAGCCGATGAAATAACAAAAACCCGCCCACCACCACGTGCGTGGTGCGGACGGGCAGTGCTAGACGCAGCTTTCGCAGCGCCTCAGCTCTTTACTTAAAACGCGGGAATGCGCTGCGACCAGCGTAGACAGCAGCGTCACCCAGGTACTCCTCGATGCGCAGCAGCTGGTTGTACTTAGCAACGCGCTCGGAGCGAGCCGGAGCACCGGTCTTGATCTGGCCACAGTTCAGGCCGACGGCCAGGTCAGCGATGGTGGTGTCCTCAGTCTCACCGGAGCGGTGGGACATCATGGACTTGTAGCCGGCGTTGTGAGCCATTGCGACGGCTTCGAAGGTCTCGGACAGGGTACCGATCTGGTTGACCTTGACCAGCAGAGCGTTAGCGGCCTTCTTCTCAATGCCCTCTGCCAGACGCTTCGGGTTGGTGACGAAGAAGTCGTCGCCGACGATCTGGACCTTGTCACCAAGCTGAGCAGTCAGGGTGGTGTAGCCCTCCCAGTCATCCTCCTGCAGCGGATCCTCGATGGAGACGATGGCGTAGTTCTCAACCAGGTCAGCGTAGACAGCTGCCATCTCCTCAGCGGTGTGCTCGCCGCCCTCGAAGTGGTACTTGCCGTCCTTGAAGAACTCGGAAGAAGCAACGTCGAGAGCCAGAGCGACATCGTCGCCCAGTTTGTAGCCTGCAGCCTCAATTGCCTCAACAATCAGGTCAAGAGCAGCCTTGGTGGAGTCAACCGACGGAGCGAAGCCGCCCTCATCACCGAGGCCAGTGGACAGGCCCTTGTCCTTAATGACCTTCTTGAGTGCGTGGTAGACCTCAGCACCGACGCGCAGTGCTTCCTTGAAGGTCGGGGCACCGATCGGTGCAATCATGAACTCCTGGACGTCAACGCCGGAGTCAGCGTGTGCGCCACCGTTGAGGATGTTCATCATCGGAACCGGCAGAACGTGACCGTTCGGGCCGCCGACGTAGCGGAACAGATCCAGGCCAGCGGACTCAGCAGCAGCCTTGGCAACAGCCATGGAAACACCCAGGATTGCGTTAGCACCCAGGCGGGACTTGTTGTCGGTGCCGTCCAGCTCAATCATGGTCTTGTCAACCAGACGCTGGTCCTCAGCCTCGAGGCCAATAATTGCGTCCTCAATCTCCTCGAGCACAGCGCGGACAGCCTTCTCGACACCCTTGCCCAGGTAACGGTCTCCGCCATCGCGGAGCTCGTGTGCCTCATGAACACCGGTGGAGGCACCGGACGGAACCGCAGCGCGGCCCACAGCGCCGTCTTCCAACAGCACCTCAACCTCAACGGTCGGGTTACCACGGGAGTCCAGAATTTCGCGTGCGTTCAACTCGATGATTGCAGCCATAGGTCACCTTTCCGCCGGAACCGTTCCGGCACATGACTCCAATTGTGGCACGGTTTGCCAACCTTCGCCTTAAATCCTTTTCACCCTATGCGGGCTGATTCAGCGCATAGTTCGCCGCAGCGTCCCGAACATCGCGAAGATACTGCTCAGACTGGTTATACGAGCGAATTGCAGATGCCCACCCTTCCGGGGTGGCGAGGTCGCGTTCCCCACTGCAGAGCATCCGTGCCGTGGTCGCAGTTGCGTCGTCGATGTTGTTGGGGTCGGCGACACCATCACCAGAAGCATCCATCGCAAAGCGATGCCAGGTCTCGGGAATAAACTGCATCGGCCCCACAGCGCGGTCGTACTCTGTGTCACCGTCGAGTTCGCCGTTGTCAGTATCAAGAACCTCAGCAAACCCACTCGTGCCGTCCAGCGGCGGACCGATAATCGTCGGGCGCACTACCCCATCGGCACCGATATGCGCCGGCTTGAGCCAATTGCCCGAGTACGTGCCGTGATTAGTCTCCACCTTGCCCAGTCCCGCAAGCGTGTTCCACTCCAGGTGGCAGTTCGGGAACTGTTCGGTCGCAATCACATATGCGTTGCCGTAGGCGCGGAGAGCGTCCTCAGAAATACCAGTCTTCGGGGAAATCTGCTGCGCCCACTGTCGGAGCTGCTCCGAGGTGCGCCCGGGCGCGTTGACATCAATCATCGGCGGTGGCTCAGCCGCAGCAGGCGGCACATTTTCCGGAATCGGCTTCTTGGTCAACGACGGGATAACGGGTCCAGTGAACATCGCCAACGCCCCAACCGTGCCAATGATAATCAGCACCGCCAGGGAGGTTAGACCGAGGCAGCCACATCCTCGCGAGGACTTCTTTTTCCCCTTACTGCGGCCACGCGACTTCGCCCCGCGGGGTGCGGGGTGCGCGTATTCATCAAAGGGAGAATTAGAAGGCATGGGGAATTACTCTACGGGTTAAACCGTAAAAATCACTCAAACTCGAGGACAGAAATCACTTTTACTGGAAACTAGCTGTCGCTTTCCGACGGGCCGAGGTCCTCAGCCTCTTCGTTATCTTCGCTGCCCGCTGCCCACTGCTCAACACTGCCGGCCTGCTGATTCTCCATCTGAGCCAGCTCAGCCAGGAATGCGCGTGAAGCCTGTCGGGTCCGCTCTTCAGCACCGGACTCAGTCTCCAGCCCCGGGGTCGGGACCAGAATCTCCACTGGAATGTCTGCATCGGACAGTCCCTGCGCACGTGCGCGGCGGATGGCTTCCTCAGCCAAAGTCAGAGCTGGCAGCTGTGTGGCCGGGTTCGAGCGCGGACGTCCGCGGCCGTAAGCCCACAGTCGCTCCTGTTCTTCCTCCGACACCATCTCTCCCTCGGCCACAGTGCCGTCGAAGAGGTACGGCTGACGAGCGCGCATCTTCAAAATAAAGTCGGTCGCCACATCGTCGAAGTCGAAGCCCTCCGCGATTTCAGCGTGGAAGAGGATCTGCAGCAGCAGATCTGACAGCTCGCTACGAATGTCACCGCCCTCGTTGACTGCGTCGACAAACTCGTAAGTCTCTTCAATGAGATACGGCAGCAGGCTCTTGTGCGTCTGGCGAGCTTCCCACTGCCCCGTGCGCCGTGCTGCCGCCATGATGTCCACGGCCTCGACGACGTGGGGCAGACGAGCTGCGGCAAGCTGTTCCTGCGGAGTCAGCGGTTCTGCAACAGGCTCTGCCCCTGGCTCTGCAACCGGTTCTGGCTCAGGTTCTTGCACCGAGTCCTGCTGGGGAGCCGCCACAACCCGAGCTGCCGGAGCTGCTGGGTCCGGCGCATCATCCAGCTCGACCGAGTAGACCTTCTCGCCCGCATCGAGGCGATCGAGTACCTCGTCGTTTCCCATATCGGTGGTGACCAGAATCTCCGCCTGGGACACCGAGTGCCCACCGGCGTCGGCAATTGCCCAACGCACACGGATCGGGACTTCTTCGGTGTAGCTGACTTCACCGGTCAGCAGGCTAGCGGCTTCCAGCGGAATCGCAGTTGGAAAGCGGCTATCGAGCTTGATGATAGTCATACGGTTTCTAGTCCTTTCCCATGTGCGAGATATCCATACGTGGAATTCCCGCCATCGATGTCAAGAAGTCTGCTACCCACTGCACCAATGCAATATCGCGGACAGGTTTTGCCCGCAACCCTCGCCCTTCCTTCGGCATTCCGACGGAAACCGTGCGCGTTGCCGCACGATAGGTCGCCTGTGGATACAGGCGCTTGAGACGCACCTGCTTGGAGTCAGCAAGCTCCATAGGGGTTATTCTAATGTGCGCACCCATGGCTTGAACTTCATGCACGCCGAATTCCCGGCAAATAATTCGAAGTCGTGAAATAACCGCCAGTCTCTCCACCTCAATGGGTGGGGTTCCGTAACGGTCAACGAGCTCTTCGAGCACTACGTCGATATCGTCCAGCGCACTGGCGGCAGCAAATTTGCGGTACGCCTCTAGACGCAGGCGTTCCGACGACACATATTCGGCCGGAATATTCGCATCGACCGGCAAATCGATCCGAACTTCCTTCGGTTCGTTATCGGAAGCATCCGGAGTTTCACCATCGGCCACTGCCTTCAGCGCGGCCACGGCCTCGCCAACCAGTCGGACGTACATATCGAAGCCGACACCGGCAATGTGACCGGACTGCTCCGCACCGAGGATATTTCCGGCGCCACGCATTTCCAGGTCCTTCATGGCCACAGCCATGCCGGCACCCAAGTCATTGTTCTGCGCGATCGTGGACAGACGGTCGTAGGAAGTCTCCGTCAGCGTCTGATTTTCCGGGTAGAGGAAGTAGGCATAGGCGCGCTCGCGGGAACGGCCCACACGACCACGCAGCTGGTGCAGCTGGGAAAGACCCATATGGTGGGCGTTTTCCACAATCAACGTATTGGCGTTGGCAATATCCAGGCCGGTCTCCACGATGGTGGTACACACCAGCACGTCGTACTCGCGCTGCCAGAAGCCATCGACCGTGCGCTCCAGCTGCTCCTCCCCCATCTGACCGTGGGCCACTACCACGCGGGCCTCGGGCACCAAATTGCGGATATTCTGGGCGACCTTGTCAATGGTTTCCACCTTATTATGCAGGTAGAACACCTGGCCGTCGCGAAGCAGCTCTCGCCTGATAGCAGCGGCGACCTGCTTGTCGGACTGCGCACCGACGTATGTCAGCACCGGGTGGCGGTCCTGCGGCGGGGTGAGAATCTGGCTCATCTCGCGGATGCCGGCAATCGACATTTCGAGCGTGCGCGGAATTGGCGTTGCGGACATGGTGAGCACGTCGACGTGGTGCCGTAGCGCCTTGATGTGTTCCTTGTGCTCGACACCGAAACGCTGCTCCTCGTCAACGATGACCAGGCCGAGTTCTTTCCACTGCACGCCGGTCTGAAGGAGACGATGCGTGCCGATAACAATGTCGACCGTCCCGTTCTTCAACCCTTCGAGGACCTCCTTGGAGTCCTTCGGCGAGGTGAAGCGGGACAGTCCACGGATGGTGACCGGGAAGCCCTCCATACGTTGAGTGAAAGTGGTCAAATGCTGCTGCGCCAGAAGCGTGGTCGGCACCAACACTGCCACCTGACGGCCATCTTGAACCGCTTTGAAAGCAGCACGCAGTGCCACCTCGGTCTTGCCGTAGCCGACATCGCCGATGAGCACGCGATCCATCGGCACCGGCTTTTCCATGTCGGACTTGATTTCGTCGATGGCCTGAAGCTGGTCCTCAGTCTCGGTGAAGGGGAAGTTATCCTCCATCTCCTGCTGCCATGGCGTATCCGGCGCGAACGCGTGGCCCGGCGCGGCTTGGCGCTCGGCGTAGAGCTTGACCAGCTCTTCCGCAATCTCGCGGACAGCGCCACGGGCCTTGCGCTTGGTGGACTTCCAGTCCGAGCCGCCCATCTTCGACAGCGCGGGCTTTTCACCGCCGACATAGCGCGACAGCAAATCCAGGCTCTCCATCGGCACGTAGAGCTGGTCAGAGGGGCCTCCGCGCTTGCTCGGTGCGTACTCGAGCACCACGTACTCGCGGCGCGCCTGATCCTCGCCCGTACCGATGGTGCGCTCAGTGAGCTTCACAAACCGACCGATGCCATGCGTGTCGTGTACGACATAGTCACCGGCCTTCAGCGCCAGCGGATCCACGCGACCACGGCGCTTCGCCGGCTTGCGGCGCCCACCAAGCGCACCTTCCGCGATGCGGTTACCTGTGATGTCCTGCTCGGTAATCAGAGTCAGCGCGCCACCGGGGATTCGCGGGAACACCAGGCCACCGTGCAAAACACCCTGGTAGACCGTAATTCTTCCGGACTCGGGATACTCCGGGCCCGCCGCCATGCGCGTCGCAATTCCGGCTTCCCTAAACTTTTCCGCTTGCCGACGCGCCCCCGCGGGCGTCGCCGCCACGTACGCCACTCGCTCCCCCGCGACCGTGGCATCGCGCAGCTGCTTCATCAGGTGACCAATTTCCTTTAAGTCGCCGCGTGGCGCGGGCCCAGGCTCGAAGGTCAGTGGCAGCACATCATCTTCGGTGACTCCCGCCTCCAACATGCCGGGCGGGGAAATATGCCACGAAGTGGGCATCGGGATAGAGGCCAAGCTGCGGTACGCGCTGGGCTCCAGCCCATCCGTGGCGATTGGCGCCGAGCCACCCATCGCAGCAGTTTCCCACGCTGCGGCCATAAACTCCTCGCCTGCACTGATCAAGTCTTGTGCGCGGGAGCGAATGCGCTCCGGCCCGCACATGAGCACATGCGTTTTCTCCGGCATGACCTCGGTGAGCATCTTCATCGGATGCTGACTAATCAGTGGGATCAGCGATTCCATGCCCTCCACCCACTGGCCATCGCCGATGCGGGTGAGCATTTCTTGGACCTGACCCGAGCGCGTGGTGGCGAGTTTCTCCGCGGCGGCCTTCACATCGTCGTCGATAAGCAGTGCACGACACGGGAAGATATCCAGCTGGTCGACCTCTACCTCAGAGATCGTGCGCTGGTCAGCGACGGAAAAGGCGCGCAGGTCGGTGACCTCGTCACCCCAGAGCTCGATACGTACCGGCAGCTCTTCGGTCGCAGGGAAAACATCGACGATGCCGCCACGCACGGCAAACTGGCCACGCCTGCCGACCATGTCCACATGCGAATAGCCGTGATGCACCAGCCGCTCAACCAGGTTCTCGCAGTCCCGGTCCAGTTGGACGTGAATGGGGGCGCTGGCTTCAGCCTCGAGGTCGTCCACAATCGGCTGCACCAACGAGCGCACCGCCGCAATCAGAACGTCGACTTTGCCCCGGCGAACGTCGTAAAGCGCCTTACGACGCTGCGCCACGGTATCCACCGCTGGCGAAAGCTTCTCATGCGGGAGCGTCTCCCACGAGGGGAACATAGCTACACGGTCGCCGATCATAGACTTGACCTCGGCAGTCAGGTCCTCCGCCTCACGGCCGGTAGCCGTGATGACCAGCACCGGCACCTTCGTAGACATGGCGTAAATAAGGTGCGAACGCACCGCGTCCGCACCCGTGAGCGCCAGCTCGTCTTCGCCGATGCGCCCGAGCACGCCGACAAATTGAGGATCCGTGACAACGAGGCTTTCCAGCCCCGACAGCGGGTTCGGCAGAATGCTGGGTGTGGCTTTCGCCGAGGAAGACGCAGAAGTTGGCATAGCCCCAATATAACCATGCACCCCGGATCCACCCTGCGTGCTGGTTAGCCGTTCTCCGCCACCTGCATCGGGTCCGCTGCGGCACCTGCGCCGAACTTCGCGCCCTCAGCGGCCGCTGGCACATCAGCGGAGCCATGCAGAGTCGGAGAACCCTCCATGCCGGCCAGCCCGTTCCAACACAGGTTTACGATGTGCGCCGCCACTGTCTCCTTATCCGGACTGCGCTTCTCCATCCACCAGCGAGCGGTCTGCGAAACCATACCGACCATGCAGTTTCCGTAGAGCACCGACATGGCCGGGTCGAAGCCGGCGCGTTTGAAAGCCTCGGCGAGGATAGGCGTAACCGACTCAGTGGCATTATTCAGCAGCGTCTCATAGCCACCCGCCACGCCGGGGTCGCGAGAAATAATGGAGAATCCCTCCGGGTTTTCCTCCACATAAGTCAGCAGTGCCAACACCGCCTGTTCGATGCGGTAACGCGAGCGTCCCAGGGACAACGCTTCCCTAATCGTGGCCTCCAGGGTCTTCATCTCCTGGTCGACGACTGCCTGGTAGAGCCGCTCTTTGGTACCGAAATGCTCGTAGACAACCGGCTTAGATACCCCAGCTGCGGCAGCGATCTCCTCCATTGAGGCGGCATCAAGCCCCTTGGCGGCAAAGATTCCACGGCTGACTTCTGTCAGCTGAGCTTTGCGCTGTGGACCGGTCATACGTCGTCTCGGAGAATTGGAGGCCATGCTTTTAGATTAGTGGCTAAAGTCTTGCTATCGTATATCGCAGGCGCAAGCGAGTTGGCTGAGTCGAATCAGCCATGCAATTTTTCGCGTTTGCCCCATTCTCCCATGGTGTAATGGCAACACTCCGGTTTTTGGTACCGGCATTCTAGGTTCGAGTCCTGGTGGGAGAGCAAGCGGGGGGCCGGCCCCTTAATTAAGAAGTGACTTTTCGCCCCGCCGTGACCGTGATGCACCCTGACCGAGGAGTAGCAAGTTTCATGTCGAACGGTTCGGCCACCGCTGTGGTCATTCTCGCCGCGGGTCAAGGCACCCGAATGAAATCCGATACGCCGAAAATGCTGCACGCTATCGGCGGTCGTACCATGTTGGAGCACGCGCTCTATGCCGCCAAGGGCATTAATCCGGATGAGATTGCTGTTGTCGTTGGCCACCAGCGCGAAAAGGTAATCGACGCCATCGGGACTTGGGCCTCGGACACCGAGCACTCCAACGGTGTCGTCATTGCCCACCAGGACGAGCAAAACGGTACCGGCCACGCTGTTCAGTGCGCGCTGGAGCACCCCGAGCTGCAGAACTTCGATGGCACCATCCTGGTGACCACTTCCGATGTTCCGCTGCTGGATTCCGAAGCGCTCCAGGCGCTGCTCGAAGAACACAACCGCAAGCCACGCGCTGCCGTGACTGTGCTGACCTCCACTGCTGACAACCCGCACGGCTACGGCCGCATCGTTCGCAACGCCGACGGCGAAGTTCTGCGCATCGTGGAGGAAAAGGATGCCTCCGACGAGGAACGCGAGATCACCGAGGTCAACTCCGGTGTCTACGCATTTGATGCCGAGACCCTGGCAAACGCTCTCAAGCAGCTGGACACCAACAATGCCCAGGGCGAGCTCTACCTCACCGATGTCATCGGCATCGCCCGTGAGGCCGACCGCTCAGTGCGAGGCCACCGCCTCGCCGATGCCACCGTCGTCGCCGGTGTCAATGACCGCGTCCAGCTGGCTACCCTTGGCCGCGAGCTCAACCGTCGCACCTGCGAGGCAGCTATGCGCGGGGGCGCCACTATCGTCGATCCGGACACCACGTGGATTGACGTTGAGGTGGAAATCGGCCGCGACGTCACGATTCTGCCGGGCACGCAGCTGCACGGCAAGACCGTGATTGGCGACGAGGCCACCGTGGGACCGGACACGACACTGACCAACATGGTCGTCGGCAAGCGCGCCAGCGTCGTACGTACACACGGTTCCGATTCGGAGATCGGCGAGGATGCGACGGTCGGACCGTTCACCTACATTCGCCCGAACACCAAACTCGGTGTCGGCGCGAAGCTCGGCGGCTTCGTAGAAGCGAAGAACGCGCAGATCGGAAACGGTTCGAAGGTTCCGCACCTGACCTACGTCGGCGATGCGGAGATTGGCGAGCACTCCAACATTGGTGCCTCCAGCGTGTTCGTGAACTACGACGGTGTCAACAAGCACCGCACCATTATCGGCTCGCATGTTCGCACCGGCTCCGACACCATGTTCATCGCTCCGGTGACCGTGGGTGATGGTGCGTACTCAGGTGCAGGTACTGTTATTAAGGACGACGTTCCTCCGGGAGCATTGGCGGTCAGTGGTGGCCGTCAGCGCAACATCGAGGGATGGGTCGAGCGGAAGCGTCCAGGTACCGCTGCTGCTGAGGCATCGAAGGCGGCTCAGGTAGCTGACAACGCTGACAACAACAAGGAAGACCAGGAAGGCTAGACGGCAGATGACCGGCCAGTGGATCGATAACCAAAAGAACCTCATGCTCTTCTCCGGAAGGGCACACCCGGAATTGGGCGAGGCAGTTGCCAAGGAGCTCGGCACAGAGCTGACTCCGATGACCGCTCGTGATTTTGCCAACGGCGAAATCTTCGTGCGCTACGAGGAATCCGTCCGCGGTTCCGATGCCTTCGTACTGCAGGCGCACCCGGCACCGCTGAACAAGTGGCTCATCGAGCAGCTGATTATGATTGACGCGCTCAAGCGCGGTTCGGCCAAGCGCATCACCGCTATCCTGCCGTTCTTCCCATACGCCCGCCAGGACAAGAAGCACCGTGGCCGTGAGCCGATTTCCGCTCGCCTGGTCGCTGACCTGCTCAAGACCGCAGGCGCTGACCGCATCGTCTCCGTGGACCTCCACACCGACCAGATTCAGGGCTTCTTCGATGGCCCGGTCGATCACATGCACGCCATGCCGATTCTGTCGGAGTACATCAAGAAGAACTACTCCCTGGACAACCTGGTCGTGGTCTCCCCTGACGCCGGCCGTGTGAAGGTTTCCGAGAAGTGGGCCAACACCCTGGGCGACGCCCCGCTGGCCTTCATTCACAAGACCCGTTCCGTCGATGTCGCAAACCAGGTTGTCGCCAACCGCGTGGTCGGCGAGGTCTCCGGTAAGACCTGTCTGCTCATCGACGACATGATTGACACCGGCGGCACCATCGCCGGCGCTGTCAAGGTGCTGCGTGAGGCTGGCGCTGAGGATGTCATCATCGCTACCACGCACGGCGTCTTCTCCGACCCAGCTCGCGAGCGCCTGTCGAAGTGCGGTGCCCGCGAGGTCATCACCACCGATACCTTGCCGCAGTCCACCGAGGGCTGGGACAACCTGACCGTCCTGCCAATCGCACCACTGCTGGCTAAGACGATCCACGAGATCTTCGAAAACGGTTCCGTCACCACCCTCTTCGAGGGTCAGGCATAAGTTCTTTCCGCTTGCCGACGGGCACCCCGCCGCGACCAGCAACCTAGTTTTGCTGGTGGTGGCGGGGTTTGCTGTTTGACCTGTTAGTCCACTACAATTTCTCCGGTAAGTCTCGGCGAGGGCGGCCACAGTAGGTGGTTGCCGTTATCGACGCGACGCTCGCAGCCCAACTTTTGCGCCCACGGTGGCATGGATGCGGCACGTGCTCGACTCGACGACTCAATATCGAATCGTTTAGGAGTCCATTTTCATGGCAAAGCCCAACATCATCAAGATTGATGCCCGTAACCGCACCGAGTTCGGCAAGGGTGCCGCTCGCCGTGCCCGCGTTGCTGGCGACATCCCGGTTGTCATCTACGGCGCTGACCTGGATGCCCCGAAGCACATCCTCGTTGACACTCTGGATTTCCACGCTGTCATCCGTAACCACGGTGTCAATGCTGTTCTGGACGTCAACATCGAGGGCGAGTCCCAGCTGTCCATGGTTAAGGCTGTTGACCAGAACCCGCTGACCCTCGACATCGACCACGCTGACCTGCTCGCCATTCACCGTGACGAGAAGGTTGAGGTTGAGGTTCCGGTCGTTCCGACTGGCGAGCTCGCTCCGGGCGCCCTGCTCATGCAGGATGCCGAGACCATTCTGGTCAACGCACCGGTTCTGGCTATTCCGGAAGAGATCGAGGTCTCCGTCGAGGGCGCAGAGGTCGGCACCATGGTTCACGCCGGCGACGTTACCCTGCCGGAGGGCCTGGTCCTCACCGACGACGCTGACCTGCTCATCTTCAACATTGTCGAGCCGGAGGAAGAGCCGGCTGGTGACGTCGATGCCGATATCGAGGGCATGGGCGAGGCTGAGACCCCGGATGAGCCAGCTGAGGAAGAGGCTGCTGAGTAGTTAACCTCTCGCATGCTTAGCTAACACAGCTGCGTAAGAAAGGGACGGACTTTTGTCCGTCCCTTTCTTTTTTCTGAAACTCCCCGAAGTCAGAAGTCCGCGCGCTGTGTGCCAAGATTGAACTCATGAACGCCTCCACCACACCTTTGCTTGTCGTGGGGCTCGGCAACCCTGGGCCCAAATATGAACTCACCCGCCATAACGTCGGGCATCTGGTGCTAGATGAACTAGCCAGCCGCACTTCTCCGATGCCGTCGTCGTTTAGCGTGCACAAGAAGTCGAATGCTGAGATAGTCCAGACTCGGTTCAAGACTTCCGACGGTGGCGAGCGGCAGGTGATTCTGGCTAAGCCCCGGACGTACATGAACCTGTCGGGTGGACCGGTCGCGGCGCTGACAAAGTTCTTCAACGTCGCACCTACCGACGTCGTGGTAGTCCACGATGAGCTGGACCTGGACCCGGGCGTGGTGCGCCTCAAGCGCGGCGGGGGCGAGAATGGCCACAATGGCCTGCGCTCGACCACGAAGTCGTTGGGCACGAAGGACTACATGCGGGTGCGTATTGGCATTGGCCGTCCTCCGGGCCGCCAAGATCCGGCGGACTACGTGCTGCGTAATTTCAATGCTAAGGAACGCGAGGAGCTCGCTTTCACTCTGCCCACTGCTGCGGAGGCGGTGGAGCTAATCGCCAGCCACGGGCTGGAGATTGCGCAGAACCAGATTCACGGGCGGTAGCAGTAGCGGGAAGGGGGCTATTTTCACGTTCCCGGGAGCTTCAGTCTTTACAGCTCGTCGGTGTTCGTGCTGCTCGGCGTTTTCGTCGGCGTTTTCGCTCTGTCCACCGAGCGCCTGGCGGTGGGATTCGGGAAGCTGCGGCAGGGCGCCCGTGAGGGCATCGACCAGGTGATGAGGATCAGGCGCCCGAGGAGCTCCCCGTCCGGCACGCCCACGACTCGGCGTAGCGGCCGCCCTTCGCCAGCAATTCATCGTGCGTGCCCCGTTCTGCGACCGTCCCGTCCTCCGAAAGCACGACGATGAGGTCGGCATCGCGAACGGTGTGCAGGCGATGGGCGACGACAATCACGGTGCGATCGCCGCGCAACGCCTCCATCGTGCCGACGATCGCCCGCTCAGTGGCCGCATCCAGCGAGGACGTCGGCTCGTCGAGAAGCACCACCGGGGAATCCTTCAGAAGCGCCCGGGCGATGGCGAGGCGCTGCCGCTCGCCTCCCGACAGCAGCGTCCCCTCCTCCCCCACCGGGGTATCCCACCCGGAAGGCAGCAGCTCCACGATGCGGTCCACCCCGGAACGCCGGGCGGCCTCGCGCAAGCGATCCCCGTCACCGGGCTCGGAACCGAATCCGGGATCGGCGAAGACCACGTTGTCCCGCACGGACGCGTCGAAAAGGAACGTCTCCTGGAACACCGGGGTCACCAGCGAGTTCACGCCGTCGGTGCCAATCCGAGGCAAGGGTACCCCGCCGATGAGGACCTCCCCCGAGTCCGGATCATGAAAACGCGACAGCAGCCGCATGACCGTCGTCTTGCCCGCCCCCGACGGTCCCACTACGGCAACCAGCGCTCCCTGAGGTGCACGGAAGCTGACGCCGTCGAGAACCTTCTTATCCCCGTACCCGAAGCTCACGTCGCGGAACTCCACGTCATGCCCGTCGGGCAGCTCCGGTGCGGCAGGTTCGGGAAGGGCGGGGATTGCCCGCAGGTCACGCAACGCAGCCAACGTGTTGCGGCCCGCACCGAAACCGCCGGACAACGCTCCCGCCGTGGTGATCGGTCCGGTGAACTGGACGACCACGATGAGCATCGGCGCCAAATGCGCCGGCGCCATCCCGCCCGTCGCGGCGACTGCCACGGCGACTATCACCGCCGCCGTGAACACCGCATGGACGACCGAACCCAGTCGTCCGATGGCCGCCCCCTGCGTCGACGTCGCCTTCGCGAACGCATCGTGTTGGGCCCGGATTGCCTCATCCACCATCGCGTCCGCCGCCGAACCGTCGCCCGCGGCGCGAATCGCCTGCTGGCAGCGGGTGAACTCGATCAGCCTGCCGGAGACGGCAGCGACGGCGTCAGCATGCGCTTCGTCCGACTCCCCGCCGACCCGACCAATGGCCCGGTAGGCGAAGAAGATCACCGGCGCCGACGCGACGAGAACCAAACCGACGCGCCAATCCACCGCCAGAATTCCGAAGGCGATGACGGTCGGCGCAACCGCCGCGGCGATGACAGGCCGCAGGATCACGTGCGGCACGGACGCCGCGAACGCGATACCCGACGATGCCATCTCCGAAAAGCGGCCGGCCGTGGACTTGGTGACGTACCCGAGTGGCAACGTCAGCACGCGTTCGCCCAGGGAACGCAGCAGGGACGACAGCACCGCTGCGGAATTCGCCCTGCCGACCGTCCCCGCGGCGAGAGACAGCACCGCATGGGCGGCCGCGAGGCCGGCGATGACGCCGGTGAAACGCCACGCCGTCGCATCATCTCCCTCGGCCAGAGCCGACAGCAGCGGCAGCAGCGCGACGAACGCCGCTCCGTGAGCCAGCGCGGCAAGCGCGGCCAACGCAATGAGCCACGCCAGCGTCATTCTCGAGCGCCGATCCGTCATCGACCACAAGTCCCGAATCATCGGTTCCCCGCCTTTTCATCGTCTAATTCAGTGCCCCGCGGGGCGGATGGTTCGTCGTCGAGCGCGAACGCGCGCCACAAATCCCGGTAGCGGCCACCGCGCGCAAGCAACTCGTCGTGGGTACCCGCCTCCGCGACCGCTCCCCCGTCGAGAACGAGGATGCGGTCGGCGTTGCGGATCGTGCTCAACCTGTGCGCGATCACAATCACCGTCCGTGAACGGGCCAAACGCTCGATTGCGGACTGGATGAGGGCCTCGGAAGCCGGATCCGCGTAAGCGGTTGCCTCGTCGAAGATGAGCACCGGCGCGTCCGTGACGATCGACCTCGCGATGGCCACGCGCTGCGCCTCACCACCGGAAAAGGTCACGTCGACGTTGACCACCGAATCCAGGCCCTTCGGCAGCGCCGCGATGACCGCATCGAGGTTCGCGAGCTTCGCGGCCGCCATGATTTCGCCGTCGGTGGCGTCTCTCCTGGCCAGCCGGATGTTCTCCCGCAACGGCAGCGTGAGCAACTGCGGATCTTGGAACACCACCGACACCGAGCGGTGCACGTCACGCACGGCGATGTCGCGAAGATCGGCGCCGCCCAGCAGCACCGAGCCTTCAACGGGGTCGTAGAAACGCGCCAACAGCCGGGCGACGGTGGACTTTCCGGAACCGGAGGACCCCACCAGCGCAGTGAGGGTCCCCGGTTCGAACGTCGCGGACATCCCGTCGAGGACCCGCGGCCCATCGCCGTAGGAGAAGACCAGGTTCCGGGCCTCGAGCGCGCCTCCGCGCGCGGGCACCGGATCGGCGGGCTCGACGATCGGCGGCGTGCCCAGCACCTCCGCGATGGACTTCAGGGCAGCGATCCCCGCGATGATGGGTTCGGAGTTCATGGCCACCCGCACGATCGCCGCGGAGAGTCCAAGGCCGAGAACCAGCCCGGCGACGAGCCCCTCCGGTAGGCCGCCCGCGGCGTCCCTCAGAGCGAGGCCGGCCCCGCACACCACTGCGAGGACTGTGATCGGGGACGTCACCACGTCGATGACCCCGAGATAGATGTTCGACTGCCGGGACCAGGCAGACCACGCACGGACGAACGACAGCGCCGCGGCATCGTAGCGACCCGCGCCCTGGTTGGCGCGTCCGAAGGACTTCATCACTGAGATACCTCGCACCAACTCGATGACCGCGGCCGTCACTCCTTCGGAGGCTCGCTCGTAGTCGCGCTGAAGACCGGCTCCGCGCGAAATCATCACGCCCATCAGGGCGAAGGTGACCAGCACCGGGACGACCGCCACCGCCGCAATCCGCCAATCCACCGCAACGAGCGCGATGAGGGAAAGCATGGGAACCAGCACCGCCACCACGGTCTCACCGACGGTGTGGCCCATGAGCTGGTGGATAGCCGCGACGTCCTTCTCAACCGACCCGATGATTCCCGACGAGCGCCGGGCGTCCAGCCAGCCCAGCGGCAACTTCCGGATTTGGGCGACCAGCCGGCGCCGAAGGTGGAGCTGCAGGTCGTTATCCGCCCGGTGCGAGAGCATACCGGCGGCGCCGTCCGCGGCCATGCGCACCGTTGCGGCGACGACGATGACAGCCACGGCCAACCACGTCCGATGCTCCGGGGCCTCCGGGTACGTCATCGCGATGTCGATGATGCCGACCAGCGAAGCGACGGTAGCCACCGACGACAGGACGGATAACGCGACCACCGCACGCATCCGGGTCCGGATCGGGGCGAGCAGCGACCACGGGCTTACGGTCCCGTCCACGGCGCTCACTTGCCCGCCTCCCCGATCGTGCTTTTCTTCGTGAGAGTGCAGAAGTACACCATGCCGGCGCGTGAGGCTCCGCCCAGCTTCAGCCCGTTGGCTTCGGCGAGGTCCTCGAGCTCGCTGCCCCGGAACACCCGGTGGCCCATCTTCGCCATGACGGCCATGTCGACCCGCTCGTTCACGTCGGGATCCTCGGCGAACGTCTGCACGTAAGCGATGCCGCCGTCGGCGAGCAGCCCGGCGACCCTGCCGAGCACAGCACCCGCATCCTTCATTTGGTGGAGCGCGCCGCACACCCAGATTTCATCGGTCCCGCCGGGCTCTCCCGCGAGCGGCGCGAGGACGTCGGCGACGTGGAATTCCGTCCGGGCCCCGAGCCCTTCGACGGCGGCGGCGTCCATCGGTTCACGCGCATAGCGGCTGAGGAACCTCGGCTGGACCTTGTCCTGGTAGGCCGCGAGGAGTCTGCGGTTGTTCTGGACGATCTGGGCAATCGACTTCATCTGGTTCTGTCTCCGGGGTGTGTGGGCCGCGTCCACGCGGCGGTTTCGGGTTAGGTGCTCGGGTTCGCGGGCCGTCATCGGCGGCGATGCCCCCGTGGACGTGCCCGTCATGCAGACTCCCCCGGCCTCGTTTTCACGGCGATGCCCCACGCCGCGAGCACGGCGATGCCTAAGAACCAGGCCGCGCAGACCACCAGACCCGCAGCCCCGGTGCCGTTGACGGCCTCGCCGGCCGCGGATACGGGGGTGTGCCCGGCGATTCCGCGCAGGAGAGGACGGAAGTGGTCGGCGGGCATGAGCACCGTGTTGACGAACATCGCAACGATGATTAACGGGATGAGGGCCACGGAGCCCTGGGGGCTGGTGATGGAGAACGCGATGTACGTGCCGGTGCATGCGGCCGCCGCGGCAACCATCGCGCCGGTCATCGCGATCCTCCACCACCAGGACGCCTCAGGGGGGCTGTCGGAAAGCAAGGCGGCCACCGCCACGACGACGGCCGTCATCGCCATGATCCGGATAAACTCGGCGATGATCCGTGCGGCCGGCACGGCCGCGTACGGCGCCGGCATGGTGATCAACCGCTCGTGGAGGCCATTGCTGCGTTCAACGAACACGGTGGACGATCCCGTGATGGCCAGGATGAATGCCCACGCCGTCACGACCAGGATGACCGCGTTCGGGAGTTCGAACTCTCCGGTGAGCTGCCTGACCAGGCCACCGAACATGCGGTTGACGATGAACAGGTACACGAGCGGAGCAATGAACGTCATGAACCAGAAGTCGGGGCGCCGCAGCCAAATGTGGGCAATGCGCCGCAGATGCACGAAGATGGGGCCGATCATGATTCGCTCCTCGAGGTGAACCGGCGGATGAACAGGACGATTCCGGCGACCGCCGCGACACCGAGCCACAGGGCGGCCTCTTCCCCGGCGCGATCCGGGAAGGCGTCCGGGGACGCCGCCCTAATCACCTCGATCACCGGCGAAAAAGGCATGTGGCGCACGACGTCGCGAAGGGAGCCGTCCAAAGCGGTCGCCGGAATGAACGCGGTGGAGAACATGAGCAGCAGCATTTCCAGCGCCTGGATCGATGAGGCCGTCGACACCGGGGCGGGCACCATCAGGATCACCCCGTCCGTGACCAGGGACAGGACCGCCGCGGCGAGCAGCGACCACAGGACAGTCCACGCGACGTCACCGATAGCCATGTCGAGGCCGCAGGACCACGCGACGACCAGCAGCGCCGCGATCGACGCGGACATCCGCAGCACATCGGTGGCGAGCCTGCCGGCGACATAGCCGCCTGTGGCCCCGGGCAACACGCGCACGCGGTCAACGAGCCCGGACTCGACGTCCTGTCCCACCGCCATCGCCGACGCCGCGGCGGTGAACATCGCCGCCTGGAACAGGCAGCCGCCGAGCACGAAACGCAGGTACCCGAAGCCGGATTGCCCCGCCGAGTACCCAAACACCGCGTACAGGCACAGCAGGAAGAGCGGCGGAACTACGAACATGGAGATCAGCGACGCGGTGTTGCGTCGCAACAGCAGCAGATCCCGACGGAGAAACGCCGCGACCGACGTCGCACTCATCGCGCCGCACCCCCTGCGTTCATCGATATGAACACCTCGTTGAGGGTGGGCGGCGACACGCTCAGCGAATCCGGCGACGCTTCCGAGGCCTCCATCGCCTGCGCCACCGCCTCGAGGACCCGCGGTCCGGGGTCGACGTCGAGGGACACCGACTTCCCCGCGACGCGGGCGCCGTCCAGGCACGTTCCCCCGAGGCAGCGGGCGAACGCCTCCGCCTCGGCGGCGGTGGCAAAGGACACGCGGAGCACGTGCGACCCGAAGTCGCGGCGCAATTCCTCCGGCGTTCCGCTGGCGACGATGCGGCGATCCTTGAGCAGATGGACGTGGTCTGCCAGCGCCTCCGCCTCTTCCAGGTACTGGGTGGTCAGCACCAGGGTCATTCCGTCGTCCCGCAGTTGCCGGATGAAGCCCCACAGCTCTTCGCGGCTGACCGGGTCCAGCCCCGTCGTGGGTTCGTCGAGGAACAGCAGCCTGGGCACGACGCACAGCGACGCGGCGATGTCGAGGCGGCGCCGCATGCCACCCGAATAGGCCGACGCCAGCGTCGAGGCACTGTCCGCGAGCGAGAATTGCGCGAGCAGTTCCGTCGCGCGGGCGGCCGCGGCGGCGCGGTCGAGTCCGCGCAGCCGCCCGAAGAACTCCAGGTTCTCCCGGCCGGTGAGGTTCTCGTCGATCGCCGCGAATTGGCCGGTGGTGGCAATGTCAGCGCGCACGCCCGCCGGGTCCTCTTTCACATCGCGCGAGAAGATGCTCACCTCGCCGGAGTCGGCGGTGATGAGCGTCGACAGGATTCGGATGAGGGTGGTCTTGCCTGCACCGTTGTGGCCGAGGAACGACACGATCGCCCCGGTGGGCACGGTGAAACTCACGCCGTCGAGCACATGCTTGCGCATCCGGGCACCGCGCTTTCCCTTGCGGCCGCCGGCCGGCGGGGCACCTGCCCCGCCTTCGGGCGGGGTGCCCGCTTTGCCCGCAATCGGGTAGCTCTTCGTGAGGTCGCGGACGACAATCGCCGCACCTCGTTCAGCTTGATCCGTCATCGTTTCCCCTTTCCTTTGGTATCGCAGTGGGCCGCTGTCGGCAGCGGCCCCGTGGTCGGGTTGTCATGCGGCACCTCGATATGGATGCCCGCATCGCGGGCGAAGGCGAGGACCGGTTCGAGGAGCCGGGGGTGGCCGACGAGATCCCGGCACCCCGGCGCGACCGGCTTCCCCGCGACCGCCACAACGGTGGCGGCAGCAATCGCCGCGGTCATTTTGTAGGAACCCGGGCCGGTCGCCCGGACGACGGTCGTTTCGGCCGGTGCCTGGTCACGGCCTCGAACCACCTCGGGGGATCGGCGACCACCTCGGAAACCGGCAGCAACACCTGGTCGTAACCACAAAAAAGGGCGTAGACGTGGAAGCCGATCAGCGAAAGGTTGTGGGTCAAAGGTAGCCACGTGAGCATCTTGTTCTCGTACCGGTGTGCGTGGCGTGGGATCGTCGCGCGCAGACCGTTCAGCACGGACTCGTTGGTTACGATGACGCCCTTTGGCGATCCCGTGGAGCCGGACGAAAACTGGATAAGGGCTTCGCCGGCCGTCCCACCTCGCACCGGGAACGCGGGGACCGCCCCGGAGCCATCCCCGGAATCCACGTCCCCCGCCTGAGAGAAGTCCGATTCAGCATCACCCGGCATCGCCGCACCCGGTTCCGCGGCAGCGTCATTGACGATGGACACGTCGAGCAGCCGGTCCTCGCCCACGACCACGGCACCGTTTGCGCCGGTGAGCAGCGTGTGACTGCGTTCGTCGACCAGGATCGGGGCCCCGGGCATCATGTCCGAGAGCGTCCGCACCCTGTCGACGTCAACCGGGCCCGCCACCGCCTCCGCATGGACCCGGCCATACGGGACGAAGACGTCCCGCCGATTCTCGACGAAGGTGATCCCCTTTTTCGTCTCATCGGCCTTGTCCCGAAGCACGTCGCTGATGGTCCGGATCGTGTTCATTGGTACCTCTTTCGGTTGTCGGCGCCATGCCGGTGCCGGGCGGACCGGGCCGCATGGCGTGACCCGGCGGATGTGTCTGAAGGGTTGAAAGGGTGACGAAACTGGGTGGGGCGCGTCTCCGCACAAGCTCGGA
This sequence comes from Corynebacterium sp. HMSC077G07, assembly GCF_001809225.1. NCBI lineage: Bacteria > Bacillati > Actinomycetota > Actinomycetes > Mycobacteriales > Corynebacteriaceae > Corynebacterium > Corynebacterium sp. HMSC077G07. Next base: position 39,735 of record NZ_KV796519.1, read on the forward strand.
AACGCTCGCGGGCCCGGGACCCGCCGGTTCCGGGTGCCCGTCAAGTCACTGCGGACACCAGGGCGGCGACGAAGGCCGCGGCGGACGCTGCGGCCACGAACCCGTCACGCACTCGCCAGGGGTAATCGGTGCGGAAGGTGCGCCGCGGATGGCGGCCGAAGTTGCGCATCGCCAGGGTCAGGGACAGCTTTTCGGCGCAGCGCACGGCGCTGACGAACAGGGGAAAGGCGATGCGCGCGGGCGTCGTCGCGCGGATGAAGCCGGAGCGGAAAGACTGCCCCGGTCGCATTGAGCGCAATCTAATCGCCCATGTCAGATGGGGGATTTCGCTGCGCAGGAACGCCGCGATGCTCACCCCGGAAATCGCTATGGTGCACCATGTGTAGGGCACCCGGAGGCGTTGCACCATGGCGTCGAAAAGCTCCTCGACGCGCATGCACGCGGAGACCAGGACCGTCCCCGCGAACACGGCCGTCAGCAGCAGTCCGTGATGGATGCCGTGGCGGACGGCCTCCGCCGCATCCCCACCTCCGTAGAACTCGGAGCGCCACCCGAGCAGGCCGAAGAACACCCCGATTAACAGGACGAGAAGGACCTTCCCCGCCGTCGCCCGAACGTCGCGTTCCGCGATCGCAGCGAGTGCGAGGAACGCGACCACCGTCAGGGCGAGAACGGCGTCTCCGCCGTAGAGCAGCCCGGCGACGAGGACGAGCATCACCGCCGCGACAATCGTGATGGCGTTCAACCCCGCGCGCCTTCGAGCGGCGGATCCACTGGTCCAGGGGCTTTCGTCCAAGGACGTCCGTGCGCCGGCCGCGGGCAGTGCACGATCCCGCCGGGACGACTCCGGGGAAGCCGGCACGTCGGCTGCGGGACCGGACCAGGCGACCTTCCCTTCGGCGACGATGCTCGCCCGATCCGCCCACGTTCGCGCGGCACGGCGGTCGTGGCACGTGAACACAACGGTTCCGCCGGCCCCGGCGTATTCCGCTAGGGCATCCAGTACGATGCGCGAGCTCGGCGAATCCAGGTGCGCCAACGGCTCGTCGAGAAGCAGCAAACGGCGATTGGCCGCCACCGCCAGGAAGATGCCCAACCGTCTTTTCTGTCCGCCCGACAGGACGAACGGCGAGACGGGGTCAAGTGCCCGGGGGCACAGGGCTTCCCGCAGTTTCCGCAGCTCATCGGCGCCGAGTGGTCCGTGCGGGTCCGTGCCGGCCAGCGCGGAGTCGATTTCCGCGGCGACGGTCGCGCGGGTGAACTGGTGCTCGGGGTTCTGGAACGCCAACGACGCGAAGGCGTCGGGCACGCGCCGGGCGGACGCGCCGTCAATCCGGAGGTCCGCTCCCGCCGTCATCTGGCCCGACAGCACCGCCAGCAAGGTGGACTTACCGGCTCCGTTGGCACCGACTAGGGCATGAATCTCGCCCCGTTCCAGTGTCAGATCGGCCCCGTTCAGGATCCTCTCCCCGCCTCGGGCCACGTGGGTTCCGGTCAAGGCCAGCAGTGGAACGGCATCCGCCTCCGATTCCGGATCGGGACGGTCCGGCGCCCCCGTGCCCGGCGTACTGGCGTCCGGCGTTCCGGCGGTCGCGGCCGTCGTCGCAATGCCCTTCACCGCGATGCCATCCGGCGCTCCGTGGGCGGCGACGCTCCCGTCCGCATCGAGGACCGTCACCGTGTCGACCCACCCGTCGAACGGGCGGAGGTCGTGCTCGATGAGCAGGATAACGCGCCCCGGGGCCCGCAAATCACGGATGGCGGCGAACAGCGACCGGCGACCGTCCTCGTCGACGTGGGCCGCGGGCTCGTCGAAGATCATGACCTCCGGCGCCCTGGCCACCGCACCGGCGATGGCCATCCGCTGGCGTTGCCCGCCCGACAAAGCCCACGGATCCTTCTCCGCGAGCTCTGACAGCCCGACCTCCGATAGAGCCTCGGCTGATCGCTTGGCGACGATACCGGCTTCCACGAGGGAAAACTCGAGGGCCATGGCCACGTCATCGACGACTCGGAGCGTGAGCACCTGCGTCGCCGGGTCTTGCCCGACGAAGGTGACCCGGTCCCCGTCCACGGGGCGTTCGGTGCCGTCGGCATCGATGATGTGCACGAATCCGGCATGGTCGATGGGGATGTGCGAGGGGATCAGTCCAGCGATGAGGTGGGCCAGGCTCGTCTTTCCGCATCCCACGGGTCCCGTGATGGCGTTGATCGTGCCGAAATCGAAGGAGAGATCCACCATGTCGGGTGCCCATCGCCCATCGGCGTGCCGCACACCTGCACCACTAACCCGTAACCGGGCCGGGGCCGTCCCGCGTGTCGCACCGGCGCACGCGGGTGCTCCGCCGGTCACCGGGTGACCCCGCGGCTGCGAAGCCCCTTTGCGACGGCAAAGCCCAGGACCAAAAACACCAAGCTCGATGCCAAGGCTACGGCGAAGCTGATCAGGGTCATGGGCGTGGTCGGCGAGTCGACGCCGACTGCGCGCGGGGCCATCGTTCCCATCAGCGCGGAGAACAACATCGCCGAGGCCACGAACTGGGGACGCGTCCACCGCCGGTACAGGGTGACCATGAACGGAAGCTCGATGAGCAATCCTTCCATAATCAGCGCCCCGATTGCGGCGACGCCGAACGGGGTGGTCGCCGCGGACACGACGCCCATGGCAAGGCACGCGATGAGGCTCGCGCCAAGCTTGCGGACGACGATGAGGGGAACAACGCACTGCAGGAACCACAACCCGAGCGTCGCCGCGACGAGATAAACGTGGGCGATGCCAGCGAACACCTGCAGGTAGGTCAGGGGCACGATGATGAGAGACCCCGCAACGCCGATCGCGGCGGCGACGAGCATGTCGCGGGTGGATGGTCGGCCACCCGCTGCGACCGGTGCGACGTGCACCAACCGCCCGTCATCTGTCTGCGACGCCACCGCGTCCCCGACTCCCCCTCCGGAGAGGGGCTCTCCGGTCGATCCACGTTTTCCGTTCATCGTCGCCGCCTCGCTTCCGTTGCCGGTTCCCGATCGGGAACACCACCTGAAACAGAATTAGGTTAGGCAATGCTTATCGCCTTACGCAAGGCTCAATTCACTGAAATTACCCCCTCCCCCGTTACCACGATGGTGCCCCCTCACGGGGCGCGGTCACCGTGCCCGGCATGGCTTATCTGCGTGAACATTTCCATAATCCGGGGGTGTTGCCACCGGACACCGGGGACAACCGCTGACAGCTAATAGGGACACGGACCAAACAGAGGTCTCGTCGTAACGTGGGTGCCTGCAACGGATGTCCAAGACACCGGCGACCAGCCGCAACAGAAGGACACCACCATGGAACCGTCCACAACACCCGAAATCATCATCGGCCTCGACGTCGGCAAAACCGACCACCATGCCAGCGCGCTGACCACCACCGGCGAGAGAATTTACGACAAACCACTGCCCCAAGACGAAGCCGCACAGCGCGAAATCTTCGCGTCCATGCAGGCCCACGGCAGCGTTCTCATGGTCGTCGATCAACCCAACACCATCGGCGCCCTGCCCATCGCAGTGGCCCGCGACTGCGGTTGCACGGTCGGAGACCTCCCCGACCTAGCCATGCGAAAAGCAGCCGATCTCTACCCTGGACGATCAAAAACCGACCGCCGGGATGCATTCATCATCGCCGACACCGCCCGCACCATGCCGCACACACTGCGGGCAGTCGACCGCGACGACGAGACACTAGTAGCGCTGAAGATGCTCGCCGGATTCCACGACGACATCGCCAAAGACGCCACCCGAACGAAAAACCGCCTTCGCAGCGTGCTCACACAGATTCACCCCGCACTCGAGCGCGTCTTTGCAGGCGAGATTCTCTCGCGCACGCTGGTGCTGGACTCGCTCATCCACTACGAAGGTCCGACAAAACTGGCCGCCGCAGGTCGGGGCCGGGTCCTGAAGTGGATGCGCAACCGCGCCAAGAAGGACCCTGTTGCCCTCGCAATTTTCGCCGCCCTTGCCGAGCAAACTGTCACGGTACCCGGCATGGCGGCAGCAGAATTGGTCATTCCCCAGCTGGCGGCGAACATCGAAGCGCTTCAAGCACAGCGCGACACGATCGCCGGACAAGTCGAGGAGATGCTCGAATCGTTCCCTCTTGCCCAGGTCTTGATGTCGATGCCCGGCGTAGGAATCAAGACCGCCTCTAACATCGTGTTGCCCATCGGCGATTGCCAGGACTTCGCCGATGCCGCGCACTTGGCTGCTTACGCCGGCATCGCGCCGACCACCCGGCAGTCGGGTACGTCGGTCCGCGGCGAGTTTCCCACCAGGGCCGGCAATAAACAGTTGAAAAACGCGATGTTTCAATCGGCGTGGATCGCGTCGAACTGCCATCCCGCATCGCGCGACTACTACCTGCGTAAACGGACTGAAGGACAGAAGCACAATGCCGCGGTGATGCGGCTTGCCCGGAGCCGCTGCAACGTCATCTATGCCCTGTTGACTCGGCGTGAGTTCTTCCGAGAAATCCCTGCTAGAAACATCGCCACGGCTGCGTAGGCCGCTGCGCTGATCACCGCCGGCCCGCACGATGCGGACCGGCGATCAGTCACGGCTACACCCCCATACGATGTACGTGAAAGTCCCGCCTGACTATTGACAATCCACATAGGGCCCCACGCGGATCGGGACCGAGTGGCGGCCGTCACCTAGACGCCGAACAGGGCCACTTCCGCCGAGCCGTATTCGACGATCCCGAAATCACTTTCCCGGATCTTCATCCCCCGCCGGTGCTCGATGTCGCCGGAGGCCCGGAACTGGAGGCCGAAAACCAGATCCTCGTCGCCCAGTTCCGGCAGGTTCACAATCCTCACCAACTCGAACGGCTCATACGCGGAATCCAGGTCGTCGTCGATGGACAGGAAAATCTCTCCGCCCCCCGTCCGGCACGTCGACGAGCGCCTCGAAGCCCTCCCCATCGCCTCAACCCCCGTGGTTTAGGAGGGGGAAGAGGGCGTTCGAGGGCTCAACAGCTCAAGCCCAGGACCGCCGACTTACAGCTCGTCGATGTGCTTGCGCTTCGGGTAGACGCGAGGACGAGCGCCTGCGATCTCCTCAGCAATGCGGATGACCTGGTTGGAGTAACCGAACTCGTTGTCGTACCAGACGTAGAGCACCAGGTGCTTACCGTTGGCGATGGTAGCCAGACCATCGACGATGCCAGCATGGGTGGAGCCGACGAAGTCGGTGGAAACCACTTCTGGGGAGTGGATGTAGTCAATCTGCTGGCGCAGGACGGACTTGAGGGAAACCTCACGCAGGTAGTTGTTGACCTCGTCGCGGTCGACCTCAGTGTCCAGGGTCAGGTTCAGCACCGCCATGGAAACGTCCGGGGTGGGAACGCGGATGGCGTTACCGGTCAGCTTGCCCTCGAACTCCGGCAGAGCCTTGGCGACGGCCTTTGCGGCACCGGTCTCGGTGAGAACCATGTTCAGGGTGGCTGCGCGGCCACGGCGAGAACCCTTGTGGAAGTTGTCGATCAAGTTCTGGTCGTTGGTGAAGGAGTGAACAGTCTCGACGTGACCGAACTCGACACCCCACTTGTCATTGACGACCTTCAGCACCGGGGTGATGCCGTTGGTAGTACACGAGGCTGCCGACAAAATGTTGTCAGATTCCTCGATGATGTTGTGGTTGATTCCGTAGACGATGTTCTTCACATCGCCCTTGCCCGGCGCGGTAAGAAGAACCTTGGAAACACCCTTGGACTGAAGGTGCTGCGACAGTCCCTCGCGGTCGCGCCAACGACCGGTGTTGTCAATGACAATCGCATCGTTAATGTCGTAGGCGGTGTAGTCAACAGTTGCCGGGTCATTGGAGTAAATGACCTGAATCGGGGTGCCATTTGCCCAAATAATGTTGTTTTCGCGGTCAACCGAGATGGTGCCGTCGAATGCACCGTGGACGGAGTCACGGCGCAGCAGCGAAGCACGCTTGACGATGTCGTCCTCACCATTCTGGCGAACCACAATTGCGCGCAAGCGCGGGCCGTTGAACAGTGCCTCGCGAGCCAGCAGAATGCGAGCCAGCAGGCGGCCGATGCGGCCGAAACCGTAGAGGACAATGTCGGTCTTCGGAGTTTGTGTCCCGGCACCGATGACGTCAGCAAGCTCACGCTCGAGGAATGCGCGCAGCTCGCCGCCTTCCTCTTCGAAGCTGGTAGCCAGGGCACCCAGGTCGATGGAGGCGGTGCCGAGATCCATCTTCACCAGTTCCTGCAGGATCGGCAGGGTCTGGCTCAAGGGCAGCTCCTGCGAGGTGATGCGACGGGCGTAGCGGTGCGACTTAATGATGCCGGTCTCGGTAACGTTTTCCAGTCGGCGGCCGAAGATTGAAGTCACGACATCGTTGTTGCGACGCAGTTGCCCCAGGAGGGGGATCATCTGCTCTGCAAGGCTGATGCGCTCATTCCAGTCATTGCGCTTGATGGGGGCCGAATCCGACATAAATCCTCCTGGCTTAAATGAATATGAGTTCCCCTCAAAATACCCCGCACACGCTATTCACCGGCTATCGCCCTCAACTGGGTACCCCGTATTGTGGCCCAGCTTTCACCCAATCGGGGGAGACGCTGGGAGGCGACCTGAGGAAGAAAAGTGAACCCTACTTACCCGTTAGAATTAAAGCCATGACGGAACCCCTGGATATCCAGCAGCAATCTCCCGCCCAGCCGCCATACCGCCTTGTAGTCACGGATATGGACGGGACTCTATTAAATGAAGACAAGGAAATCCCGGATTCCTTTTGGCCGGTAGTCACCGAACTGCTCGACCGCGGTGTCCACTTCGCTCCCGCATCGGGCCGCCAGTACGCCACTCTGGCCGACCAGTTCGCCCCCATTGCACACCGCATCCCAATCATTGCGGAAAACGGCAACTATGTCGCGGATGCGGGCGAGGTGGTCTCGGTTACCAGTATCGACCACGACATCGTCACCCAGTTGGTACACGCGATCCGCCAGTTCAACGACAACCGCGTGGCAGCGGGGCGCACTCCTCTATCGGTTATCATCTGCGGCGCTGCCAGCGCATACGTGGAGTTTTTCCCGCCGCATTTCAATATTCCGGAGGAAGTTCAGCAGCTGCAATTCAACGAGGCCGCCAAGTACTATTTGAAGCTGCAGAAGGTCGATGATGTCATCGCCGCCGCCGCCGAGGACGGCATCGTCAAAATTGCCGCCTTTGATCCTTACTCCGTCGAAGACGAATCCGCCGATTACTTGCGTTCCCAGAGCCCGCACCTGCGCGCGGTAGTCTCCGGTGCACATTGGGTCGACCTCATCGACGCCAACACCAACAAGGGCACGGCACTCGCCGCCCTGCAGGAGGCCCTAGGTATCTCTCCTGCCGAAACTGTCTGCTTCGTTGACTACCTGAATGATCTCGAGCTCATCGACCACGCAGGCCGTTCGTTTGCCATGTCCAACGGTCACCCGGAAATCAAACGCCGCGCCACCGACATCGCACCGTCGAACGCGGAGGAAGGCGTCATCACGACGCTGCGCGAGCTGTTCAACCTCTAACTGCAATTGACCCCTTACCCCACTGGAGCGGTAAGTTAGAAAGGTTGAACCCGATTCCCTTATTCCGATTTTCTTTTTAAGGAAAGCGTAGTTTCCCTGTGACCACTCTCGCCGAAGAAGCCGCACGCCGCCGCACATTCGCCGTCATCGCACACCCGGATGCCGGTAAGTCCACGCTCACCGAGGCGCTGGCGCTGCATGCTCATGTCATTAACGAGGCCGGTGCTGTCCACGGCAAGGCCGGCCGTAAGTCGACTGTGTCCGACTGGATGGACATGGAGAAGGATCGCGGCATCTCGATTGCCTCTTCCGCGCTGCAGTTCGAGTACCAGCCAGAGGGGCACGACGGCGAGCCGTACATGATCAATCTCGTCGATACGCCTGGTCACGCTGATTTCTCCGAGGACACCTACCGTGTGCTCACCGCTGTCGACGCCGCTGTCATGCTTGTCGACGGTGCCAAGGGTCTCGAGCCTCAGACGTTGAAGCTGTTCCGGGTTTGTAAGTCCAACGGAATTCCCATCGTCACCGTCATCAACAAGTGGGACCGCCCGGGTAAGGCTCCCCTGGAATTGATGGATGAGATTGTCGCGGAGATTGGACTGCAACCGACTCCGCTGTACTGGCCAGTTGGTGAGGCCGGCGACTTCCGCGGTCTGCTGGAGCGTGGTGAGGACGGCGAAGCCAAGCAGTTCATCGGCTTCGAGCGCACTGCCGGTGGCGCCACTATTGCCGCTGAGCGTCACCTCACCCCAGATGAGGCCGCCGCAGAGCAGGGCGACGCCTGGGAGACGGCAGCCGAGGAGTCCGAGCTGCTCTCCGCCGATAGCGCTGACCACGACCAGGAGATGTACCTCGCTGGCGATACCTCTCCGGTGATTTTCGCCTCCGCCATGCTGAACTGGGGTGTCCACCAGATCCTGGACACTCTCTGCGAGCTGGCTCCGGCACCTGGTGCCCGCGAGTCCGACCCGGCTGCCGTTGCCGCTGCGGCGGCTGGCGGCCAGGGGGCTATCGTCGAAAAGCGCGAGCCGACGGATGATTTTTCGGGCGTCGTGTTCAAGGTGCAGGCGGGTATGGATACGCACCACCGCGACAAGCTGGCATTCATGCGCGTTGTCTCTGGCGAGTTTGACCGCGGCATGCAGGTCACGCATGCGCAGTCGGGACGTAGTTTCTCCACAAAGTATGCTTTGACCGTTTTCGGCCGGACACGTTCGACCGTGGAGACGGCTTACCCGGGCGACATTGTCGGCCTGGTCAATGCGGGTTCACTGGCGCCGGGTGACACGATCTACGAGGGCCGCAAGGTTCAATTCAAGCCGATGCCGCAGTTCGCGCCCGAGCACTTCCGCACTCTGCGCGCCAAGAGCCTGGGCAAGTACAAGCAGTTCCGCAAAGCTGTCGATCAGCTCGATGCCGAGGGCGTGGTGCAGATTCTGCGCAACGATGCCCGCGGCGATGCCGCCCCGGTGATGGCCGCGGTCGGCCCGATGCAGTTCGAGGTCATGATGGCACGCATGGAAAACGAGTACAACGTCGAGACCATCGCCGAGCCCATCCCCTACTCCGTCGCCCGCCGCACGGACGAAGAGACCGCGACTGAGCTGGCAAAGCAGCGCGGCGTGGAGATCTTCACGCGTTCCGACGGCGCCCTCATCGCCCTCTTCGGCGACAAGTGGAAGCTGTCCTTCATTGAGAAGGAGCACCCGGAGTTCACGCTCGAGACGCTGGTCGCGGACTAGAGTTTTAAGGAGATTTCACCAACATTGAGCCAAACGGTTGAGCTTCCTCCACAACCAAGTGCATGGCAACTTTTTACTGCCTTCCACTCCCGTGCACAGAGATGGCCAGGCGCCCTCCGCGCAGCACTCGCGCTATTCCTGCCGGGTGCCGTGGCACTTCTCACCGGACACGGCTCGGAAATGCTCCTTATCGCCGCTGGTGGGTGCGTGGTCATCTATGGCGAAGGCCACCCCTACCGCAGTCGTCTGCGCGTGATGGCCATCGCCGGGCTATGCCTGATCGCCGGAGTTATGTCCGGCAGTTTTGTCGGATCAGTGGTCCACAGTGAGATCGCTTCCGGCGGCAGCAATCTATGGCTGCTGCTCATCGCACTTTTTACCACGGCGTTGGCCACCATCGGCGCTTTTATTCAAAACGCACTGCGCCTGCCACCGCCGGGTTCATTCTTCATTGTGATGGTCTCCGGCGGCACAACAATGGTCGCCCGCCTTGGCTTCAACCCGGTGGAAACCGCCATGTGGGCTACCGTTGGTGTGCTTTCCGCGATAGTCATCGGAATGGCACCGCGGCTGTGGAATCCGCACGGCCCCGAGATGGCAGCTGTCGAATCCCTTGAATCAGCCATCGATGCGATGGAAAAGTCAGACTCGACATCGTTCGCCGTTCATCACCAGGCGCAAACTGCACTGACCGACGCATGGGAATCGCTTGCCGACGCAGGCATCATCCGTGGCAGCAAAATCGTCAAGCCCTCCCACACGGAACTGGTCAACCGTGTCATTGCTGCTCATCAGCGTCTGATTGCTATCCGCACACGCTTGGGCGTGCACGGCAGCGCTGTGGACATCGTGGACACGCCTAACCTCTTCGACGAGACGCAGACAACCATTCCACTCGCGCGACCAAGCGTGAGTTACCGGATCTTCCGCTCTTTCGATCGCTATTCCCATGCGTCGATGACTGCGGCAAAGGTTGCTATTACCGGTGGCTTAGCTGGTCTCATTAGCGTGCTTGTCGGTCTCGACCGGCCTGACTGGGCGGTGGTCAGCGCATTGATGACTCTGCAGTGGGGTCCCGACCGCACCGCTGGTTCGATCCGAGGGATTCACCGCATGGTCGGCTCGATTATCGGCATTTTCCTCTATGCGCTGCTCTTTTCCTTTGGCCTGGACAGCTGGACGCTACTTATCGCGCTTGCAGCCTGCCAATTCGGCGCGGAGGTTCTCGTGGTGAAAAACTATGCGCTGACGACAATCGTCACCACTCCATTGGCGCTGCTGCTGGGCGGAAACGTCGCTGGCGAACTCGCACCGATTGTGACCGATCGTGTCTTGGAAGTCGGTATCGCCTGCGCGCTGGCTCTCGCTGTCCTGCACTTCTGGCCAACCGAGAGCATTGAAAAGCACTACCTGCGTCATATTCCGCGCTGCTATCGACAGATGGGCGCTCTTCTCGGCGCGCTGCTAACCGGTACTCCGAATCAGGCGCTCGATATTCGTCGAGATCTCCAGTACGAGCTGCTCAGTGAGCGCCAGGCCATCTCGTCTTTGGCCACCAACGACCCCGAAATCGCCACTCCACACTGGGATGGGCATCGTCGCATTCGCACAGCTGGCTATTTGTTGCTGGACTACTGTCGCACGCATCCGGATATCCGCCCCTCTCACGAGGAGATTTCCAAGCTCGCTGAGGTAGTCCAGGCAGCTAAAGCTGAGGAGCGCTAGTCCTCCGGCAGCGGGGGCTCCTTGCGCAGGTCGCGGGCTGTTGCCCGCCGTACCTCGCGCGGTTCCTCCTCCGAGCCCCGCGAACGGAACTTAGCCGCGATGTCCTTCAGCGAAGACGACAGCGGCGGCAGCTTCTCCAGCGCGTCACGGCCCGCGTCCCACGCGTCGGTAGCAATATTTTCCGCTTTCCGACGGAACTTGCGGACCTTCTCCTCACGCTGCCGCTTAGTCTCTGCCGCGTCATTTTGCCGCTCGCGCTCGCGTTCAAAGGCTGCGACATCGCGGGCCTCCGCGTCGGAAAGCCTCTTCGAGGCGTGTGCCGCGGCGTCCCACGACTCCTCCAGCGATTCCGCGAGGTGCAACATGGCATCGATGCGCTTTTCAACTTCGCGCAACTTCTCGCGGTAGCCCCGCTGAATGTCATAGCGGCGCATGATGCGGCGGGCACGAGTGGCCTCATTGCGCCAGGTGATGATTGCGCCCTCAGAAATCGACTCATCGACGACGAAACGCATCGTCCACGGGTCGACATCAGCGCTGGCCAGATTGTTGCGTACCCGCTCCTCGCGGTCGAGGACGTCCTGCACGAGACTGCGGGCACGCTCTTCGGCTTGATGGGCGCGGTTGGTACGGGAGTTATCTGGTCGGAAGCTCACCTGGACTATCCTACCGCTCGGCTGCTGCCAAAGCCGGTACTTGGTCGGTCGCGGAGCTCTTCTGCTGGTCATTGTCGCTCTGGTGCTCGAGGCGAACCCAGGAGACAAAGCCCCAAATAACGAAGCATCCGTAGAAGAGGTACAGCGCCGCCGACGGGTAGTAGCCACCCTTGAGCAGCAACGGCACTCCCACGGCATCAACGGCAATCCAAATTAGCCAGAATTCGTTCCACCCGCGGGCCATACCCCAGGTCGCCAACATCGAACCGACGAAAATCCAGGCATCGGCCCATGGCCCCCACGAGCCCAGCATCTCAAAGATATTGGCACAAATCACAGTGGCGAAGATAGCCACGGTAATCATCCCAATGCGTTCCGATGCCGTCGCCCACCGAGGCTCAATTGCGACCTCGTCACCGCTCTGATTGCGGCTCTTGACCCAGCTGAACCATCCGTAGAGACTGACGACGATAAACATGACCTGACGCCCCGCCTGGCCATAGAGATCAAGATTTTGCGGCGTGTGGAAAACTCCGCCGAGGAAGACGGTAAACAGCAAGGCATTTCCGATAATGCCGACCGGCCAAGCCCATACCTTCCGTTTCATACCTAGGAAGGCACACGCCAGGCCAAAGAGGTTACCGACAATTTCTCGAATCAAGATTGGTGCTCCCGCCACACTGAGCTGTGCAGTGAGGAAACCCACCAAAAAATCCGACACGTATTCCACGAATTATTCAACTCCTTCTCTTTCATCCGGACTATGACCGTCGGTTTCGGATTCCAACCGAAATCTGCTTGTCCCCTACCTGACGACCCTTCTGGCCACAGGTAGGGCGCTCGTGGACTTGTCTGCGTCAGCCGCAGCATCACCACCGGTGAGGAATTTCACCTCGCCCTGAGAATGCGAGTTCAACGTTAGCACTGTCGCCTTGCGCGCATGTGCATTTTATTCAATGAGGTTTCAATATGAGGTTCTAATACAGCCTCGACATAATTACGCATCTACAATGCGTAGTATGAGCCAAAAGCCCCGCCAACCACGTCCTCCCCGCCCCGCCCGCCGCTCCCATCACAAGCGCTCCGCTGGCTGGGTTCCGGACCAGCACGGCGCCTGGTTCATGGTCACCATTCCCCCGCTGACCGCTCTCGCCCTCACCCCCACAGGGACAGGCCTTGCCGTCACCGCGACCTGGCTGCTCGGCTACTTCGCATTCTTCGCCGTGAGCGTCTGGCTCCGCTCTCGTCGCCAACGCCGCCACCTCGCACCCGCCGCCACATACACCGCGCTCACTGCCGTCGCCGGCTGCATCACACTGCTTGCCGACGTTTCCCTCCTCACCTGGGTCGCCCTCATTGCCCCTCTTGCCGCTATCGCTATTTGGGAGACCTACCGCCGCCGACCGCGCTCACTTCTCTCTGGTGTCTCCACCGTTCTGGCCGCTAGCCTCATGGTGCCTATCATCGCCGGACCAACCCCGAAAGCTTGGGCAATTGCGGCTATCTACGCTGGATATTTCGTCGGCACCGTGCCCTATGTAAAAACTATGATTCGCAAGCGCGGCAACCGCCAGTGGCTCATTGGCTCGGTCACGTATCACGTTCTCATTACCGCCGTGGCCATCATCGGGTGGCTCCTCCTCCACGACCGGAACCTCATCAGCATCGGTGTGCCCATCGTCGCAATTGGGCTTCTCATCAGGTCTTTTGCCATGCCAATCTCCGGCGCTCGCCGCGCTCGGCCGTGGACTCCGAAACAGGTCGGAATTCTCGATGCCTTCTTTGGAGTCGCCGTCGTTCTGGCTGCGTGGTAAAAACGACGGCGGGGACATACTTTGGGGATTTTTGGGGAGGGGATGAAGTCTATGACTTCCACCAAACACGCAGTCAATCACGCAGTTTCCGTCTCAGACTTGGCCGCTAGCCTGAACTCGCGGCAGGCACCACAGTCGGGCTGGCGCAGCTGGGTTCATAAGGCCACCTGGGGCGCAATTTCACCGCGGGAATCATCGTCGGCACGCAAGCAACGCGAGCTGATAGAGCGGGTGCGACAGCCTATCTACGGTGACTACAACATCGCTGTTATCAGCGTGAAGGGCGGCGTTGGCAAGACGTCGACAACCATGTGCCTGGGCGCCACGCTTGCAAGCCTGCGCAGTGACCGAATCGTCGCGATCGACGCGAATCCGGACTTTGGCACCCTCGGCGCACGCGTCACCGCAGCCAATCCCGCATCTATTCGCGATCTGCTCCGAGCCCCGGATACGGACAAATACGCGCAGGTCCGTACATATACATCGCACACGCCATCGCGGCTGGAGGTTGTCGGCAGCGACCAAAATCCGACATCGACGATCGCGCTTTCCGACGGCGAATACTGCGCGGCCCTCGACATCCTTCGACGGCATTACAACGTGAGCCTGACTGACTGCGGTACCGGCCTGACGCAGCCCATCTCCGCTTCGATTCTGTCTGCGGCCAATTGTCTGGTGCTGGTCACCACGCCTGCACTGGACGGCGTGAAAAGCGCCTGGACGACATTGGACTGGCTTTCAGCGCACGGCTTCGAACGGTTGGTTTCTACCACTGTCGTGGTGGTCAACGAGCTAAATAAACAGGGACTGTCCACAGAGACCGTGCACGAGTTATTTGCCCAGCGCTGCCGTGCAGTGCAGGTCATCCCCTACGATCCGCATATCGCGAATGGTGCCAATATCGAGCTGGACAATCTCCAGCCCGCCACCACCCAGAGTTATCTCGAATTGGCGGCCATGATTGCCGATGATTTCGCGCCGACGACTGGCCGCCACAGCTTTGTCTAACGCATAGCCAGCTAACGAAGGTGCTGTCGAATCTCTTCGACATCAACTTCCTGCACGGTAGCGGGCTTAAAGGCGGCGTCGCGGTCCTTATCCACCAACACTGCCCGCACGCCTTCGGCAAAATTGGGGTGCTGACGCATGTAAGCGCCAAGCCTCATTTCCCGGTCTAGCGCCTCCTGCAAGGTGACCTCGTGGGCCGAGTTAGCCGCATAGAGTTCCACGGCCGCTACGAGACTTTCCGGGTTGGCGGGTGCCAGCAGGTCGCGAAAAGTCTCCACTGTTGACGATGCACAGGAGCCCGCCTCAGCGGCTTCGTTGAGAGCTCGCTCAATCTCCGCCCAGGTATCAGCCCCAAAGCAAGCCTCAATGCAGTCGCTCCACTCGGCCAACTGCGGATCCCCGAGCAGATCACGAGCCTCAGCTGAGTCCACATCGAGCGCATACTCCGCGAGCGCCGAATCAATTCCATCGCGGTCCAGAGCCGCAACAAACTCGTCCAGCTGCGCGGATGGCACCGCATGTGTCGCCCATCCAGACCACAGCATGTCCGCCGCAGTTAGGCGGTAACCGGTCAGCCCGGTAAACCTCGCGATTGCCGACGAGGGCCCTCCTAACCGCGTGTTCACATGCTGCGAAAAGTGGGTAATTCCAACGTCGGGAATAAAGCCGATTGCCATTTCTGGCATGGAAGCGCTGGCACGCTCGGTCACGATTCGGTGGGAGCCGTGCATGGAAACACCAAGGCCACCGCCCATAGCGATGCCATCAATAATCGCGATATATGGCTTGGACTGCGCGAATTCCGCAATCATCGCGTTCATCTCGTACTCATCCCGGAAAAACTCCTCCCCCTGCTCCGGAACGCCATCGAGCACAGCCTGCCGAACTGCGCGCACATCACCACCGGCACAAAACGCCTTGGGGTGACCGGATGAAACAACAATGTGGTCCACCGAGTCGTCGTCACGCCATGCGCGGAGCCCCTCGACGACCTCGGTGACCATATCCAAATCGAGCGAATTAAGTGCCTTCGGCCTATTCAGCCGAAGGTGACCAGATCGCCCGTGGACTTCTCGCAGCACCTTCGGCTCATCGACCTCGGTGCGTGCAGTGCCAGAACCGTTATCAGTAGCAGTCATGTCACCCAGTGTGACACAGATAACTAACCAGGGAAAGGTTCTGACGGGAAGGTTCTGCTGCGAAGGTTCTGACGACCAGAACCTCACTGAGACTAAGGAGCTACTTCTTCTTGCTCTTCTTGTCCTTTTTGCCCTTCTTGTGCTTCTTGCCCTTCTTATCGGACTTGCCTGCGCCCTTTACGCGGTCAGCCTCGAGATTGGCGGCAACGTCCGGCACATAGCGGAACTCCGTGCGCGGCGGACGCTCGTAGCTTCCCTCCGACTCCGGACGCTCCGGGATTTCCGGAACATCGCGGTGAATGCGCTCGTACGGAATGGTCGTCAACAGGTGGTTGATGACATTGATACGCGAACGCTTCTTATCCTCAGACTCAACCGTGAACCACGGTGCGGACGGGATATCGGTGTGGATGAACATCTCATCCTTTGCACGGGAGTAATCCTCCCAGCGGGTGATGGACTCCAAATCCATCGGCGAGAGCTTCCAGCGGCGCAGCGGATCCTCACGGCGGGACTTGAAGCGGGCAACCTGCTCCTCGTCCGACACAGAGAACCAGTACTTACGCAGGATAATGCCATCTTCGACCAGCAGACGCTCAAAAATCGGCGCCTGATGCAAGAAGCGACGGTACTCCTGGGAGGTGCAGAAGCCCATGACCCGCTCAACGCCGGCACGGTTGTACCAGGAGCGGTCGAAAATCACGATTTCACCAGCAGTCGGCAGCTTTTCGACGTACCGCTGGAAGTACCACTGACCCTGCTCACGGCTAGTTGGGGCCGGCAGAGCCTCAACACGGCAGGTACGGGGGTTCAGGTACTGCGTGATGCGCTTAATGGCCGACCCCTTGCCGGCAGCGTCACGCCCCTCCATCACGATGACAATTCGGGCACCGGTTTCTACTACCCACTGCTGCATTTCGACGAGCTCTGCCTGGAGCTTTTTAAGCTCGGCCTCATAAGCCTTCTTGTCGAGCTTCGGTGGGCGCTGGACGTCGTCATTATTCATAGTCCACAGTTTACCCGGCAGGGCGCGACGACCCTATTCGCCGGGTTTAACCGCGGGGCCTAATAGCTAACCTTTTTGCAACCCTAGTCGCGTGAGTAAAGACGCAGCGTGACCTGCGCAACAAGCCCAGCGAAGACCATGCCAATAACGACCACGATCGGCGCCACCACACCGATATCGCCGTTGGTCAGCGGCGCCAGGAGCTGTGCCTTGTACAGGTTACTCAGCGCCGGATCGATGACCGTCGCCTTGCCCAGGAACAGCGCACCAATGGCCAGCACACCACCAATCAGCGACGCAATCACAGCCTCGAGGACGAACGGCGCCTGCGTGAACCAACGGCTGGCACCGACCATGCGCATAATCTCAACTTCCTTACGACGCGAGAACGCCGCAATCTGCACCATGTTCGCAATCAGGAACACAGCGGCAACGGCCTGCACCGCAGCCAGCAGGAAGGTCGCATTTCGCACCGAATCCAAGTTCTGAGCTGCAGTACCGATCTCTTCATGCTGGTCAGTAACGTGGTCGACCTGTGGCAGCTCCCGAATCGGATCGAGCGGGCTGACATCGGTCGGATCGCTCAAACGCACCATCACGACAGCCGGCAGCGACTCCGGCGTCGCATTTTCCACGAGCACGGGGTCACTGTCCTTGAACATCTCCACGAAGTGGTCAAAGTTTTGCTGACGATTTCGGAAGGTCACCGAATCAATGCCGTCAGCCTCTTCAAGCTTGCCGACGACGTCAGCGCACTCCGGCGAGGAGCAAGTTTGGTCTT
This sequence comes from Corynebacterium sp. HMSC077G07, assembly GCF_001809225.1. Lineage (NCBI taxonomy): Bacteria > Bacillati > Actinomycetota > Actinomycetes > Mycobacteriales > Corynebacteriaceae > Corynebacterium > Corynebacterium sp. HMSC077G07. The sequence continues at coordinate 57,173 of NZ_KV796519.1, forward strand.
CGGCGGAGATTTGTTCATTCAGCTCAATCTGCACTTCTACTCGATCGAGATAGAGATCCTTCGTGCGGCTGGTCTGCTCAGTAACCAGGATGCCCGTCGCAAGCAGCGCCAACGACACCGCAGTCGTAATAATCATCGCGATGGTCATCGTGATGTTTCGGCCCAAGGAGGAGAAAGCCTCACCGAGGACAAAGCGAGTCTTCATAGGTCAGTAATACCTTTCGAATGAGTTCTTCTACCGATGGACTGTCTGCTAGTTGTTCAGGCCGTAAACACCCGTGGCGTCGTCACGCACGAGACGCCCCAGCTCCAGCTCCAGCACGCGGCGACGCATGGAGTCCACGGCATCGTTGTCGTGAGTCGACACAATAACGGTCGTGCCCATGCGATTGATGCGGTCAAGCAGGAGCATGATGTCACCGGAGGTGCTTGGGTCGAGGTTGCCGGTGGGCTCGTCGGCAAGCAAGATGAGCGGGCGGTTGACGAAGGCGCGAGCAATGGCGACGCGCTGCTGCTCACCACCAGACAACTCGTGCGGGTAGCGGTTTTCCTTGCCCGAGAGCCCGACCATTTCGAGCGTTTCCGGAACTGCCTTGTCGATTTTCGCCTTCGGCTTGCCAATTACCTGCAACGCGAACGCGACATTTTCGTACACCGTCTTCTTTGGCAGCAGGCGGAAGTCCTGGAAGACATACCCCACTTTTTGACGCAATTTAGGGATGTTGCGACGAGAAATCTTGGTTAGATCCTGGTCTGCAACCGTCAGTTTTCCTGAATCCACTTTCTCTTCACGCACCATAAGGCGCAGGAAGGTCGACTTACCAGAGCCCGACGGTCCAATGAGAAAGACAAACTCACCTTTATCTATGTGGACTGAAACGTCGTCGAGAGCTGGTCGGCTAGAAGTCGAGTAGGACTTGGTAACCCCGTCGAAAGTGATCATAAGTAGACACTCTAATCACTTAAGCCACTCAAGTCACTCTGGAATGCGTGGAATTGGTCGCCGTGACGGGATTGCGGGAACAGGCGGCGTCGAACGCTACCCCAGAGCGCGCGACTGCACGAAAGCTCACGCCATAGCGGCATTCGAAATTATTTTCCCCAAAAATCTTTAAATACCCCTTTAATTCGCTTGCCTGTTCGATTACAATGAGCCATGAAAGATTAAACACGAGGATTAAAAACACCGAATAGCATCGCCGAGCTGCTTGAAGCTCGGAAAGTTAACACTCAGAGCTAGTCGAAAATACTTTCCCTACCTCTTCCCTATTCCAACATTTCAACGTCCAGGCCTTATCTTTCAGGGGGATTCAACAATGGCCAGCGGGGAAAATATACCACGCAAACGCACTTACACTGCGGCGATGGAAGCAACAGCGCCACGCTTTCACCATGAGATTTCTCAAACAGCACCAGCACGTCTTGGAATTGACCGCAATCGAGCTGACTTGAAGCTTGCCCTTGCTTGTGTTCCCTGTTCTTCAACAAAAGATGTCGAAGATTACATCGCCAAAATCGCTCCAGCTCTTGGCATGTCACGTGGGAGAACACTCCAGTACATCGATGTCGGAATGCAACTAGAGCGACTCCCGCGGTTAAAAGAGCTTCTGCTCAAACGCGCACAGCTACCGCTTCCCCACATGCGGGTCATTGCCACGGCCATCCTCCCATTGGATGACCCCTCGGCTGTGAGATATTTCGAAGACCATCTCCTTGAGCTGATCACGCCGAGAGTCAATGGTGAAGTTCTTCGCGGAGTTCGGAGCCTTCAACAGAATATTCAGCGACTTATTGATGAAGTCAGCCCGCTATTGCGCCCGAAGAATGAGTACGACCCGCCGATCACTTCGTTTCAAAAAGGCATCGAACAAAAAGCTGGCGAATCTATAAAGTTCGAGTTAAAGGACACCCTCACTGAAGTCACCATGGAACTGATGCCTGAGCGGGCAATTGAGTTTCAGAAGGTCTTGGAAGAAATCACCGCTGATCAAGACTGCGACTTCGTCGAGGCTTTTTCACACCTTCTGCACGGGACTGCTCAGGTCACCGCCACACTGAATCTGTACTGCCCGCTTACCCAAGACAAGCCCCAAGAAGCCTGGATTGGCGGCCTAGGGTGGATCAACAAAATCGCCGCTGAATCCTGGCTCGATCGGGTCACTAGCATCCGGCTACTAGCGGACGAGAAAACGGAAAAGTACTCGCCAACAGAGCGACAGCGTACTTACATCCAAGGTAGAGACGGCACCTGTCGCTTTCCCGGATGTGATGTCGATGCGACGAAGTGCGACATCGACCACATTCAGCCGTATAACCACGAGAATCCCGACGAAGGTGGCCAAACCGAGACGCCCAACCTCCATTGCCTATGCCGTCGCCACCACAATCTAAAAACGGCCGGTCTTTGGAATGTCGTGCGCGATATCGACGGCGTGGAGTACTGGACCTCCGCCACTGATCAGAGCGCTGAAAAAGCTGCCCTAATCAGCACAGAATCAGGGCCGCTCTCCGGCCACGGTCGCTACTCCTTCGACCTGCGCAAGACAAAGAAAGCACAGACACTCAAGGAGTACAACGAGCAGAGGTTGGAAAACCTCCGCGAATCACAGGAGCTGACAAATCAGGCTCGCGAAGAACTGGGAATGAACAAAAACAAGAGAAAATCAGAAGCCGACGAGCCCACCACACCGGAAGCACCGGAAACTCCCGAGACACCGGAAGCACCCGAAGACGAACCGCCGTTCTAGCGCTGCTCCCCTTCGGACTGCTGAGCCATGCGCCAGCGAATACCGGCCTCAATGAAACCGTCGAGGTCACCGTCGAGGACCGACTGCGGGTTGTTGACTTCGTATTCGGTACGCAGATCCTTCACCATCTGGTACGGGTGCAGCACATAGGAGCGCATCTGGTTACCCCACGAGGCATTGCCGCCTGCGCCGAGAGCGTCCAGCTCCGCGCGCTCTTCCTGGCGCTTCTTCTCCAGCAACTTCGCCTGCAGAACACGCATGGCAGATGCCTTGTTCTGGTGCTGCGACTTCTCGTTCTGACAGGTCACCACGATGCCGGTTGGGACGTGCGTAAGTCGGACCGCGGAGTCCGTGGTGTTCACCGACTGCCCACCTGGGCCGGAGGAGCGGTAGACGTCGATACGCAAATCTGACTCGGGGATGTCGATGTGATCCGTTTCCTCCACAACCGGCAGCACCTCAACCTCAGCGAAGGAAGTCTGGCGGCGCCCCTGGTTGTCGAAAGGACTAATACGAACCAGACGGTGCGCACCCTGCTCGACCGAGAGGGTGCCGTACATGTACTCGCCATGGACGACGAAAGTAGCGGACTTAATACCGGCCTCTTCAGCGTAGGACGTGTCGTAAACCTCGACCTTATGCCCATGCTTGTCGGCCCAGCGCAGGTACATACGCATGAGCATCTCGGCCCAGTCAGCGGCATCCACGCCACCGGCACCGGAGCGGATGTTGATGACCGCCTCGCGCTCGTCGTAAGGCCCCGAAAGCATCGTAGTGACCTCGAGGGATTCGATGTCGGCACGCAGCTCAGCGCGTTCGGCATCGGCCATCTCGACGGCGTCGGGGTCGCCCTCCTCTTCCGCGAGTTCGTACATCACAGAGAGATCGTCGAGGCGCCCGCGCAGCGAGTCGATCTTTTTCTTCTTCGCCTGCGCCTGCGATAGTGCGCTGGTGACCTGCTGCGCGTGGTCGGGGTCATCCCACAGCGACGGGTCGGCGGCCTGGGCTTCCAACTCCCTGATCCGGTCGGAAAGCTCGTCGACATCGACCACCTTCTCAATGGTGGTCAGCGTCGCGTCGAGTTCTTTGAGGTCAGCATTCAGATCCGGGTTCACGGGTACTACCTTAGCTATACCGCCTGTTTCGGTGCACAATAGGACGTATGTCTGAATCCACCGCCAGCCAAGATTCCAGCCAAGACCTAGAACTCTTTCTCTCCCAAGTATCCGAGTCGATTGTGGCATCGGATACCAGCGTTGCGGTTGCCATCGTGAAGCGTGCCGCTACCATTGCCGCTCGTATGCGCGACGAAGGCCTGGTCACGGAGTACAAGACATCGATTTCCGACGTCGTCACCGCGGCCGACCGCGCAGCGGAGAAATTCGTCGTCGAGGCTTTGGCCGCGCTCCGCCCGGAGGACGGCATTCTTGGCGAGGAAGGGTCCGCGAAGGAGTCCCAGTCTGGTCGCACGTGGGTGATCGATCCTGTCGATGGCACCTACAACTTCACCACTGGTTCGGACTACTGGTGCAGCGCATTGGCGCTGGTTATGGGCGATGCGAACAATCCGGATGAGGTCGTCCTCGGCGCGGTGCACCGCCCGGCAACGGGCGAGAGCTGGATTGGTGGCCCCAATCTCCCGACCACTCGTATCAACCTCGATGGCACTGTTGATGACCTCCGGGTCACTGACCGCCCCCTCTCGGAAGTCTGCGCAGCGACCTACCTCCACACCACGGTGGTGAGCTCGAGCGAGGAATCCGAGGCCACGGCTACAAAGTCCTGGCTGGATGCGGTGTCCCGCAGCGCTACCTGGCGCATGCTGGGCTCAGCGTCGGTGGATATGGCAGGCGTTGCCGACGGCCGCATCGGCGTATGGTTCCAGCGCGACGTCGCAGCCTGGGACTGGCTGCCTGGGTATGCGCTTATCTCGGGCGCAGGCGGCGAATGTACGTCGGTGGGGCGCTGGAAGCTTGCGGGCTCGAGTGGCCAGGTCGCAGAGCTGAGTGAGGTTCTGCGCTAGAATTTCGGCCATGACCACCTCTTACTCCGAAGATCTCGCCCTCGCACTCTCGCTTGCCGACGCAGCCGACGACCTCACGATGTCCCGCTTCGAGGCGGCCAATCTAATCGTCGAGTCCAAGCCCGACCTGACTCCGGTCTCCGATGCCGATATCGCGTGCGAGAAGCTGCTCCGCGAGATTCTGTCGGACAAGCGCCCGAGCGATGAAGTTCTCGGCGAAGAATTCGGCGGCGAAGCTGTGTTTGAGGGCCGTCAGTGGGTCATCGACCCCATCGACGGCACCAAGAACTTCGTGCGCAATGTCCCGGTCTGGGCCACCTTGATTGCCCTGCTGGAGGACGGCAAGCCGGTTATCGGCGTAGTCTCTGCCCCAGCACTGGGCCGTCGCTGGTGGGCATCCAAGGGCGACGGCGCATTCAAGCGCACCCACGTCGGTGGCCGGGAAGCCGCTCAGCGCCGCATTGAGGTCTCGAAGGTGGCAGACATCGCGGACTGCTCAATTTCCAACTCTTCGCTCACCGGCTGGGCCGAGCGCGACCTGCGCGACAACTTCATCGGTCTCACCGATGACGCCTGGCGCCTGCGTGGCTATGGCGACTTCTTCTCCTACTGCCTGGTAGCCGAGGGTGCGGTCGATGTCGCCGCAGAGCCGGAGGTTTCCCTGTGGGACCTGGCAGCGCTTGCGATCCTGGTGGAGGAAGCTGGCGGCCACTTCACTTCCCTAGTGGGAGTCGACGGGCCGCACGGCGGGGACGCAGTTGCGACGAATGGGTTGCTTCACGACGCCGTCGTCAAGCGCCTGGGCGGGTAAACAGGGTTTTCCAACCTATCGCAATTTGCGACGAGCGGCTCACTATCTCCCGTCCGCGTGACCGATATCCAGGATACGTCGCAGCTCAGCAAATACCTCAGGGCGTACCTCATGGGTTACCACCCGTCCACTCTTAGACCTAGTTAGCAGCCCGGCATCCGCCATGGTCTTTAAATGATGCGACACCGTCGGCTGACTAAGCCCAGAAACAGCGGCCAGCTCCCCTACGGTCATCGGACTACAGCCAGCGGCAGCGAGCTGAGACAAAATTTGCAGGCGCGCCGGTTGCGCCAGCGCTTTGAAGAGCGTTGCCGCAGCCTGCGCTTCCGCCGCGTCGAGAGGCCGACCGCCAAGTGCACAGCATTCTGAGATTTCGTCCATACCCGTTGAGGCTACACGGCCTCCCCTCTAAATATATTGACAATCATCGATATATTGATTACACCGGAAACTATGACACAGACTACAAAGTCACTCAGCTTCCTAGACCGCTTCTTGCCGCTATGGATTGCAGCTGCAATGGCAATTGGCCTCATTCTGGGCAAAATTGCACCGTCACTTGTGAACTGGCTGGCAGAGGCAAAAATTACGACAATTTCCGTACCAATCGCCATCGGATTGCTGGTCATGATGTACCCACCGCTCGCAAAGGTTCGATACGACAAAACGGGCAAAATTTTGACATCAAGGAAGCTGATGGGCATCACAGTCTTCCTCAATTGGATTCTCGGCCCCGCACTGATGTTCACCCTTGCCTGGATATTCCTCAGTGATAGTCCAGAACTGCGCACTGGCGTGATCATCGTCGGTCTCGCCCGCTGCATTGCAATGGTTTTGGTCTGGAACGACCTATCTTGCGGCGATACTGAAGTCGCTGCCGTATTGGTGGCCGTCAACTCGCTATTTCAAATTTTCATGTTCGGCGCTCTAGGGTGGTTCTACCTGCAGATTCTGCCCTCCTGGTTGGGACTGGAAACCACTTCCGCCACCTTTTCTTTTTGGGCAATCGCACTATCTGTAGTGGTATTCCTCGGTATTCCACTTCTGGCTGGCGCGGCATCACGCATAATTGGTGAACGCACCCGTGGTCGCGACTGGTATGAAAATGAGTACTTGCCCAAAATCTCACCATTGGCACTTGCCGGCCTTCTATACACAATCGTGTTGCTCTTTGCGCTTCAGTCACAGCAGATTCTTGAGAATCCCTGGACCGTTGCGAAAGTGGCACTACCACTAGTGATCTACTTCCTCGCCATGTTCGCGATCGCTCTCACTTCGGCCAAGGCCGCGGGCATGAACTACGCAACCTCCGCATCGATTGCCTTTACGGCCGCCGGAAATAACTTCGAGTTGGCAATTGCGGTTGCGATTGGCACCTTCGGCCCATTGTCCCAGCAAGCACTTGCGGGAACGATTGGACCACTTATTGAAGTACCCGTACTCGTTGCACTTGTCTACGTCACCCGCTGGCTCGGGCCGCGCCTTTTCCCCAATGACCTTTCCGTACCGGACAAACTATAGAAAAAGGGTTCTGAAGTGAAGGAAATCCCGAAGGTACTTTTCATCTGCGTGGCAAATGCCGGTAAATCCCAGATGGCCGAGGCCATTGCGCGTGCAAAATATGCCACGCAGTTCATCGCCCTTTCAGCAGGAACAAACCCCAAAACTACTACCAATGCGCTTGCAGCCAAATCAGTTGCAGAAATCGGCGCCTCTATGGACGGTGCATCACCAAAGCCCATTGACCCCACGATTCTCCAGACTGCAGATCGTGTTGTCATCATCGGCGATGCCGCTCATGTAGAGCTCCCCTCGGACGCTGAAGGCTCACTCGAGCGTTGGCTTACTGACGAGCCTTCAAAACGAGGCATCGACGGAGAAGAACGCATGGATCTGATTCGCGATGACCTCGAGCGCCGTATCGACGAGTTAGCTGTCGAACTCCGTTCCACTAAGAATCCCTAAGCGGCAGAATCCAACAAAAGCCTCCTTATCGCCAGCGTAAGCCACACGACTGCGCCGACGCCTGCGATGAGGCCGAGGAGCAGGAACATCAGGCCGACTGCCCAGAGCCCGGTGGTGTCGTCAGTGCCGGCGATGATGCTCCAGCACAGGGCATAGCCGGCGACCGCTGCCCACCACGTGGGCAGAAGGTTCAGAGTTGGGGCGGGCACGCGCATCATGGCAGAGGCAGTAAGGATGACCATCGCGAAGCCACTGCAGAAAACCTGCCATGGCGAGTAGTCGTATTCGCCCTCGAGCGTCCACGCGAGCGTACAAAAGCAGATTAGGAATGCTGCGACAAAGACGAAAATCGTGTGCCCAAATGCGATACGCTCGCCGTATTTTTTGGCCAACCATGCGGCACCCACCCATGCGAGAGCGGTGGGGATGGCAATGATTAATAGGTACGCGAGGAAGACGCCTGGCACCTCTGCCCAGGTGAAACTCGTCAGCATCGATGTCATGCCACCAGGTTACGCCTGCCTCTTAGCTTTTTGAGCGCGCTAGTTTCCCAGTAAAAACACAGACGAAACACCATGATTTACACATAGTCACTTAATGTATTGTCAGGTTCGGTTGCTACAACTAGAAAGTCGTTTTCAATACGCCGTTTGTAGAGAGTGCTTTTTACCAAAGAGCACCTCCCTATAAGTTGTAGTAAAGGAGAAATCCGGGGTGAATAAACCTACCCGAATTGTGGGGCTCGATATAGCGCGCTCACTCGCCATCATCGGCATGATCATTGTCCATATGGCCTCACTACTTTGGAGCACAAAGGTTGTGCTCTCTGGCCTACCCTCATCACTGTTCGCCATTATCGCCGGCGCCACAATGATGATCATCGGCCGTAATTACAGCAGCACTACCTTCTTGCGTCTAATCACCCGCGGTGCCCTGATCATTCTCATCGGCCTGGCACTATTGCCGGTCGGTGGAGAAATTCAGGTGGTCCTCGTCATCATGGGCCTGGTAATGATGCTGGTTTCCTGGATGCCAGCGCTCGGAACTTGGTGGCGAGTCGGCTTCTTCATCGCCGCAACCATCGCCGCCACAATCAAGTACGCGCCTATGACGCTGCCACAGATCTATCCGCTACTCGCGTGGATTGCATATTTCATCGGCGGCATGCTGCTTTACGACGTCTACTTGCGCGGTCGCCTGCAAAGCACTTCCACCTCTGAGACCAACGCCAATACTCGGTTGAGCTGGATTGTTACCGCTGTCAGCGTTGTCGTCACTGCCGTCGGCATGTACTTCCGATTTGATCCAGAGATTGCTGGCTGGCTCCGCTTTACCGGACACACTGGCGTCTTCGGCGAAATCATTCTCTCCGTCGCTGTTGCCGCTATTGTGTTGCACTTGTGCCTGTTCGTAGGCGATCGTTTCCCAGCTGTGGTTTACCCATTCGCGGCTATGGGAACAATGTCACTGACTATCTACATCCTGCACGTTCTCACCGCGTTTTATTGGCAGCAGAATGTTGTATTGCATTCCACGTTGTCCGCAGCCGGTTTCATCGTATTCTTCCTCGTCATTGCTAGCCTCTGGAAGAAATTTGTCGGACAGGGCCCTGCCGAAAAACTCGTTGCCACCGCAATCAAGGCCATTGTTCCTTCTGGGAAAGGGAAATAACCGTGAAGAAAACATCTTTTTCCATCGCAGCAATTGTTAGCAGCACCCTGCTTCTATCTGCAGCCCCAGCTCTTGCATTGGAAAACGGCGAACCCGCACCTGCGAATGCTGAAAGCAGTTCTGTGGCCGCGCTGAAGATTGGCAAAATCGGCAATTTCGGTGACTGTACCGGGACGCTGGTTGCCGACCAGTGGGTGCTCACTGCACGCCACTGCCTGGAGTCTGTGAACAACGAAGGGACCCAGGCCCGCATCGGCGGGAAGGTCTACGATGCCGATTCTTGGGCGCTGTCTCCAATGTCTGATGCGGGGTTGCTCCACCTGACCCAAAAGGTCACTGACGCAACACCCGCGAATGTTTCCCGCGATATCCCAACACCTGGACAGACGGGAACTCTCTATGGCTGGAGTAGCAGTTCGTCCATGGCACGATCCGGGCAGCTTCCGATGACCAAGATGGTCGTCAATGAGTTGCTAGGCGGAGGACCGGCTGATGGAACTCCAGGTGAGGCTGCTCCAGATGGGGCCGCTCCTGGTGAGGCTGTTCCGGGCGGTGCCATGCCGGATGCAGTAAAGCCAGATGACTCCAAAACCGAGTCGATCCCCGCAGGAACGGAAAGCATCCCAGCCGACGCTGCCATGATGCCAATGATTCAAAGCGCCATCCTCGACGCACATTCCGTCTCTGGCGCGGGTATGCAGGGCGGTGACTCCGGCGGCCCGTTCTTCGTCGACGGTAAGCTCGCGGGCCTGGCTACTGCCGGAACCTCCAATGGCGACCCTGACCTCCCCTCCCCCAGCGCAGCTATCACCACCCTCGCCGGCACGGCTGACTGGATCGATGACATCACCTCTGGCCGAGACACAGAAAGCGTGCTGACCGCGGAGAACACTCCTGCTCCGCCAAAGACCATTCAGACCAGCGCCGATCACATGTGGGGTTACCTCGCCATCGCGTGCGTTGGCCTGGTTGTCGCAGCAGCCTGGTCGCGCGTTAGGAATGGCCGACAGTAGAACCGTCTAACCACAACCACAAGCCGCCTCCCCGGAAAGTACTGGGTAGGCGGCTTTTATCGTGCATGCGAGGAACTTAAACGTGACTGAAGCCACAAAATCTCTCGGTAACTGACGTACAATCGTGAGGCATTCCTATGGTTTTATTCTAATTTTTCTATGAATTGACGATGCGATTCACATAATTGCTCATTGGTGAAACCCCACCAACGAGAAAAGTAATCAATTCCCGTGGATGGTTACACGCCCTTCGACGTCTTGATGGATATCGGTTGGATTTCGTTGCTGCTCATCATCGGTAATTTGATGCGGCGATTCATCCCCTGGTTCCAGAAGCTCCTCATTCCTGCACCGATTACTGCAGGCCTACTCGGCTTGCTACTAGGCCCCAACGCTTTGGGGATCATCCAGTTCAGCGAGCACTTCGGCGACTATGCGACGATTCTAATCGCCGCAGTCTTCGGTGCCCTGCCGTTCACAATGGACTTCGATGCCAAGGTTCGCCAGCGCGCGCGAACAATGTGGTCCTATTCCGTGGGCATGTACCTGGCACAGTGGGGCTTCTTCGCACTGCTTGGCGTGATTCTTTTCGCCCCGCTGTTCAATACTCCGGACTGGTTCGGCATCATGCTGCCCGTCGGCTTCGTCGGCGGTTTCGGTGTGGCAGCAGCAGTTGGTGGCGCACTGGACTCGGCCGGGACTGAGGCCACGAGTTTGGGCTTTACAGCCGCCGCGGTGGGCATGTTTTCCGCAATTGTCGGTGGCGTTATCTTTGCCCGCTGGGGTTCAAAGAAGGGGCACACCAACGAGTTGCCCGCCTTGGATAAACTGCCGGAGGACATGCGTACCGGCATTATCTCTCTTCCCGGCCAGCGTCCAAGCGTGGGACGTGCGACCACGAGCCCGTCCTCAATTGAGCCGATTGCGCTGCATGTCGCGGCACTGGCGGGGACGCTCTTCCTGGCGAATATCCTGACTAACTTGGTCAATGACGCTTTCCCGGCCTTGAGCTTCCCGCTGTTCGCGATGGCCTTCCTCGTCGGCCTGGCGGGTGTTGGAGTACTGCACCTGATTAAGGCACCGCACTACCTGGATACGAAGTTGATGGGTTCGGTCTCCGGCGCGTCGACGGACTTCCTGGTTGCAGTGGGCATCGCGTCGATTGTGCCGGCAGTAGTGGCCACCTACATCGTCCCGCTGATTATTCTGTTCGTCGTGGGTCTGGCCTTCTGCCTGGTGTTGTTCTTCTACGTCGCACCACGAGTCTTCGAACATGGTTGGTTCGAGCGCGCCGTATTCAGCTGGGGCTGGGCAACCGCTTCCGTAGCCACGGGTATCGCCGTCCTGAAGATTGTGGACCCGGAGCAGAAATCCGGCACTCTCGAGGAGTTCGGCATGGCCTACGTGGGCTTCGCACCATTCGAAATCGCGGCGGCCATCCTCGCCCCCATCGCCATCATCGCCGGACTGGTGTGGCTATTCGGTGGGGTCGCACTTATCGGTGGCCTGGCTCTGTTGATTCCGCCGATGATCTGGTTAAAGAAATCGAAAGCCAGGGCTTTGTAGAAGTTCCCACACCGCCCACATTTGCGAGCCCAGCGTGGGCTGTCCGGGCCTGTCTGGCAGCTGTCTTCCCACCGTTTTGCCAGTATTGCGCTCACTTATCGATGCATGATTCACCCATCGATGCGCTCCAGCGTATCCATAAGTGAATAACTCATCGATATGTGAAACCGAAAGCTAGCAGCGCGTACATGAGCTGAGGCAAGTCGACCAGAATCAACCCAGCAATCCCCTCAAGCTAAGTACCTTCAGCCCGACTAATCGAGCAGCGCCTCACGCTGCATTTCTGATGACCGTCCTTCAATGCCCGGTTGTGAAGTGCGCGAGTTCGTCAGACCCAACGACTACCTAACGGCTTAACCCCCAAACGGTGATTTGACCCCCAAATAAAGAAAACCCCTACCAGCGTTTGCACCGGTAGGGGTCTCTTCTTAGTGGCGGGGGCTGGATTCGAACCAACGACCTCTGGGTTCTCACCCTCAAGTTCGAGCCACCTGCAGTTATTACCCTTTTACCTGCTGATTAGAGAGGTATAAGCATACTGGGCCTTACTGCGCCTTACCGCGGATTACCGACTCTTAAGTCCCGTTTTGAGTCCCACTTTCTTCACCGAGATTCAAGGCTCCCCGCATAGCGTCGACATCAGTCCAATCCGTGTAGTTGCGCGCGTTCACGTCGACGTCATGCCCGAAGTAGGCTGCACGCACCTGGGCGGGCACCCCTCGCGCGATGGCCCGGTTATTGAGCACCGTGCGCCAGTCATGGGATCTCATTAAAGCGATGTGGTCGTCCTGGACCTGCGCGCCGACATCTTTAAACAGAGCCGCTGACGCTTTCACGGCGTTGTCGGTGCGCCAGTGCGCCTGCTTGTCTCCTGGCGAAGGGATCAGTGGGCCGGTCGTTCCTAGTCCGTCGAGCCGGTTTAACCAAAACTTTTCGACACGCTTGTCCAGGAACGGGATAGAACGGCCTCTGTGCGTTTTGGATTGATCAGATGTAATGCTGATCGCGATTTGCCCATTAGCGACTTTTACAGATTGTCTCGTCGCCGCCAGCGCCTCTGAGATGCGAAGTCCCGTCCCCGCTTGTAGTAGTGCCAGCGCAACCACGTTGCCATGTTTTGCGATGGAGCTTGCTCGCCGCCTGTTTGTGAGGGCCGTCTTTGACGGTGGCGAGTACGCCTGAATCTGCGCAGCAGATTCAGGGGGCCGACACCGGAGAAGCGTGACCCTCACAAACAGACTGTGGCCCTGGCTGCATCAGCAGTCGGGGTCACCCTGCCACAGTAAGCACGACATGTAGGAGGTGGATATGCGAGACAAGTTCTCGGCATATTCGCGTACAACCGTGCGCCTCGATAAGGATTTAGACCGATTTGTCGAGGAGGTTGCACGGGTTTCAGGGGTGCAAAAAGCCGTCGTGTTCCGGGAAGCTCTCTACGTCCTCGCAGAGGAGGGGAGCGTACTAACGCAGAAGCGTTTGGCCCCGGACACTCTGCGCCGCCTAGACGAGATGAATGACCAACTGCGTCGGATTGGTGTCAATCTGAACCAGGTGGCGCGGCGCGCGAATATCGACGGCGTTGCACCTGTGTCTGAGGCTGTAGAAGCGATTGCTTCCGAGGTTTCTTCTCTTCGTAAAGAGGTGAAGGGCTTTGTCCACAATCAAGATTAACTACAGCCAGAATATCCGCGCGGCGACGGTCTATGCCGTCTATGGAACGGCAGACAATGCCCGCAAGGGCAAGGTGCGAGCTGATGCCTTATGCACGGTTCAGCCCAACGCTGAATCGTTTTCTCCGGAGGCTACGGCTGGCCGTTGGTCGGGTGTGGACTTCATGGAAGCCAGTGTGGAAGAAATGGAGCGATATGCTCCGGCTCAGCGCACTGACGAAGCAATTATTTATATCCAATCGTGGGCTAAAGACGAGCTGGATAAGGATAACCCGGCCGATGTAGCTCGGGCTAATGCGGCTGGCTCAGAGCTGGCGATGCGGCTGACGCAGGGCACGGGAGTTCCGTTTACCGTGGCTACGCACACCGACAGTAAAAGCGGCTGTGTCCACAACCATATCGTCTTTGCCAACCACGATACGCAGACAAAGAAGGCTGCACCTCGGGATATGCGCAACTGGTACAAGCTGCGCAATATCAACGACGAGCTGATGCGCGATTTGGGGATGCGTGTCCTGGAGCGAGAGCCGGAAATATCGCTGCTTCCTGCTGAGCGCAGGGCACGCAAGGAGGGCAAGTCCACAGACTCGACGGGCCTGGGCGTGGATGAGCTGACCGCAGCCACGTGGGCTGATTTTGCCCGCAAGCGCATGGATGAGCTGTGCGCGGATAAACAGGTGGCAGATGCTGACGACCCACTGGCGAAGGCAGTAGAGATTGCTGGCAAATACAACCTGTCTCTAAAAGTGCAGCCCAACTCAAAAACCGAGGGTGAGTCGCTAACCGTGGCCCTGGTCGACGACGACGGCGAGGATGCCTACTTCACGAACACCACGAAGGCCGGACGTACTCGAAAGCGTAAAGCAGCTAAAGCTGGCTCAAAATTGGGCCGCAGCTACTCGCTAGAGGGTGTGACCGAACGCGTTAACGAGGCCCAATCAGCCCTTCTTGCGCGGCAGCTTGCAGCACTTCAAGCCAATTCAACCGATGACGACCTGGAGGCGAAATACGGCTCCAGCCTTCTCGATGACGAGGAGGAAGAAAACTATAACAACCAGGAGGTATTCAATCATGGTGTCAGTGACCGAGATGACGAAGCTAGCCCAAGCAGCGGCGAAAGGCAAGATGGACAGCGTCTTGAAGGTTCTCAGCCCACGCCTGGACAAGGCGGAGAAGGCTATCAAGACGCTGCAGGAGAAACTGAAGAGTCTGCCGGAGAATACAGGGGACATTCTCAGTTCTCTGCCCAGCGACTTCTCGACGAGGTTGACGCAAGCGGAAAGCGAATTAAGGAACGTAAAAAGCAATCTCGCCGCAAACAAGAACTACGTGAGCAGCAGTCACTTCCAAGTAACGATGATGGAAGTGCAGCAGATGATCACCGGGCTGATAAGGAACATCGAGGATCTGCCCAACGGCCTGGAGGGGGTAAAAGGGTACCTAATCGAGATAAGCGAGCAGATGTCGCGTCTGACAAGGATGCAACAGCTGGTACTCAAAGCAGCCGAAAGCCCCATCCATCTCGACAAGGATTCCAGCCAAGCAGTAGCCCAGAGCCTGAACGCTCAGATGACTTCGAGCCTGACTTCTAGCCTGGAACCGCTGGTAGAAGTAGCTGTATCTGAGGCAATGTCGAAAGAGTCCGAAAGCCTGCACAAGGCAGCAGAAGCATCTAAGAAGGCTCGCAGCGCCCTGCTCCAGGAGAAGGAGTCCAACGAAAAGCTGCTGGAGAAGATACGTGCAGAGCGCAAAAAGTACAACGACGACATGGAAAAGTCGAACACGAACTTTATTAAGGCCTGCATGTCTGCCTCGTGGATTGCAGCCAGTGTTCTCTTCGTTGCTATCGCACTCGTTGCTGTCGGAGCCTTGGGGAACGGGCTGCTAAGTATGCTCGGCATACCCGACGGCGTGTCTGCCTTGTGGGGTCACGTCCAGGAGGCCAACGGCATCGGCCCAACACTGGGCTGGTTGGCGTTAACACTTATCGTCATAGGGGTTCTTATAGCGCTTATGACCTGGATGTTGTCCCAGGCTGCGCCGGGTATTGCTCACTTAGTCGAGGAATACCGTCGCAATCACCCGAGGAAAGAAACGAACCACTAACTAGAACACGTGCACCGTAAAAAGTAAAAATCCCCACAACACAGCGTAGCGGTTAACCGCTACGCTTCTTTTATGCTCTTCCTATGCCCCAACTTTGCAACAGCACCAATAAACTGGCGCCCCGGTTATAAGTTGGGGCGCCAAGTCGATGTGCTCGAGTCGGGGGATGTTAGTGGCCGGTGCCAAGCCGGCCAGACAGGCGGTTCAGCCGGTCCTGACTGGGACCGTCGAGCCCGATAATGGACACGGTTTTGCCTCTGTCCTGGAACTTCTGCGTAATCGCGTCAAAGGTCGCGACCGTGGAGGCATCCCAGATCTCCGCCTCAGTGAGATCAATAGTGATATGACGGGCAGAATCGGTGTAATCAAAGCGATAAACCAGGTCATTGCTTGATGCCCAAAACAACTGGCCATGCACCCGGTAGGTACGAGTATCAATCTCGCCATCGCCGTCGCCGTCGATCTCGGAGACCTTTTCAATGGAAGCGATATGTGCCATCCGACGGGCGAACATGATCATCGCGGTGACCACACCCAACACCACACCAATGGCCAGGTTGCTGGTGGCTAGGGTGGCAATAATCGTCACGGCCATAACAATGGTCTCAGAGACCGGCATGAGTTTAAGGGTGCGTGGATGCACCGAGTGCCAGTCGATGGTGCCGACCGAGACCATGATCATGATTGCCACCAGCGCAGCCATCGGGATCATGCCAACGATGTCGCCCAGTGCCAGGACCAGGACCAGCAGGAACACACCGGCTAACAGGGTGGATAGGCGGGTACGTGCCCCGGATTCGCGGACGTTGATCATGGTTTGACCGATCATCGCGCAGCCACCCATGCCGCCGAAGAAACCGGAGGCAATATTAGCCACCCCCTGTCCCCAGGATTCACGAGTTTTATCGGAATGAGTGTCGGTGATGTCATCGACGAGCTTGGCGGTCATCAACGATTCCATGAGACCGACCACGGCCATGGCCAGGGCATAAGGCGCGATGATCTGCAGGGTCTCCAACGTCCACGGCACGTTCGGAATAAACAGGGACGGTAAGGTCTCCGGCATCTTGCCCATGTCCGAGACCGTCGGGACAGTCAAACCGGCGGCAATGACCAAACCGGTGAGCACGATAATCGTGACCAGCGGGGCGGGGATCACACTGGTGAGCTTGGGGAAGAAAATCATGATCACCACACCCAAGCCGACGAGTGGGTAGACCATCCAAGGCACATCAATGAGGTGTTCGAGTTGGGCGGTGAAAATCATAATGCCCAGTGCATTGACGAAACCCAGCATCACCGATCGGGGGATAAAACGCTGAAGTTTCGCCACACCGAGGGCTCCGAGCACGATTTGTAGGACACCGCCCAACAAGACGGTGGCGATGAAATAATCCATCCCGTAACCACGCGCCACAGGAGCAATGACTAGGGCAATAGCCCCGGTGGCGCCGGTGGTCATTGCCGGGCGGCCACCGGTAAAGGCGATCGCAATGGCCATGACTACCGAGGAAAACAGACCCATGGCTGGGTCAACACCGGCAAGGATGGAAAAGGCAATGGCCTCAGGGATCAGCGCCAGGGATACCGCCAGTCCGGCCAGAATCTCTATACGGATACGGGCGGGGGAAGAAAATGCGTAACGGAAGGATGCGATGATCCCGGTAGGGGCATCAGCGCCGTCTGGACTCAGGAGGGGGCGGGGGGCCGCCGTGCTAGTTTCAGTCATAGATGTCCAATCTTTGAGGGGATAGGTAACTGGGCGAACGCCCGAAAGGAATCCAACCCTCTAGTAACTTTAGGTTTGGTGATGGTGGTCATGGTAGCGGGAGTTTTACTCAACCGCCAACCCAGGCACAGGAACCCGTGGGCAACATCACCGTGAAGGAGAACAGGCAATGCAAAACAGTAATTTCAAGATCGGCGAGGTCGTTGACCAGACTGGGTTGTCGATTCCCACCTTGCGTTATTATGACAACGTCGGCCTGATTACCCCATCGGGGCGTAGCCCTGGTGGGTTCAGGCTTTATAGTGAGGCTGATGTACGTCGTGTTTTGCTGGTGCGACGGATGAAACCGCTGGGGTTTACTCTGGATCAGATGCGAGAATTCCTGGAAGCTGCGGAGATTCTTCATAGTTCAGATGGTGGGCAGGACAGTGATCCCGCACAGCAGGCACGGAGTAATGCCAAGGCCACCCTTGCCGACATTCGTGAGGAGACGCGCACCCGCTACGAAAAGCTACGCAAGCAAATTGCCTACGCTGAGGAATTCCTCGATCTGGTCAACACCCTGGCACCCTAAAGTGCCCCCATCCTTCGCAGGGAGAAAGAGACCATCCGATTGAATGCGCTCTGTCGAGTCGCGTTCCAGATGAAGTGGACGAACGCCCGCGGCCTCTCCGGAGTGGATGGCGATAGTACAGAGGACTTCTGAAATCCGTGCAGACGACTCCTCAAAACGACACAGTCATCCAAGGTCACAAAATCGAAAATTGTCACTTAACCCCATCACTTCCAAACCGGCTTAAGTGACAAAATGCCATCGCTAAAGTCCCGATTTGAGTCCCAGGAGGGTTAAGTAAAGAAAAGTGTGTCCGCATG
>NZ_KV796520.1:0-321 GCF_001809225.1 Corynebacterium sp. HMSC077G07
GGGTTAAGTAAAGAAAAGTGTGTCCGCATGCCACCATAACCCCAGACCACACACCACAAATCACCAAAGAATAGCTCCCCGAAAGCTATTACCCACACCATCCCGCACCTCCGGCCACATTTGTGCTAACCGCACACCGGTTGGATTAAAGGATGACCACCAACCGCCCCAGCTGCCCACTATGCGGCAACAACACAAAGAAAAACGGCACCACCAGCAAATCAACCACCCGTTGGCGCTGCACCCACTGCGGACACTCCTTTACCCGCAACACCCAAACCCACAACAAAAACACCGCCACCATGGCTTTGTTCATCCAAT
>NZ_KV796521.1:0-23199 GCF_001809225.1 Corynebacterium sp. HMSC077G07
GGCCATTTTTGTCATAAACGCAGTCAGTAACTTGGATTGGCCCGCCGCCGCCAACCATAAACGCAGTTGCTAAGGCGGAAACACAAAAACCCTCGGCCCGGAAAAACCTGGCCGAGGGTTCTACTTGGGGTGACTGACGGGACTCGAACCCGCGACACCCAGGATCACAACCTGGTGCTCTACCAACTGAACTACAGTCACCATTACCGCATTAAAGGAGCTGTATTCTCAGCTCATCTCTGCAGCGAACTATATGGTAGCCCACAGTGGGCTGGAAACAAAAACAGCAGGTCAACCCGGATAAATTTGGGAAAGGGTGGGGTTTGGGTCGTCGTAAAGCGAGCTAGCCGCGAATCTCACCGTACTTTTCCGTCGATTCCTTGCTTGCGGCAGAAATAGCGTCGCCTTCGGGGCCGGGGTGGGGCAGAAGCATGGCGCGGCGGTAGTAGTCCAGCTCGCGGATCGACTCCTTGATATCTGCAAGAGCTCGGTGAGCGAGACCCTTTTCTGGAGCGCCCTTGAGGACCTGGGGGTACCAGCGGCGGGCAAGTTCCTTGAAGGAAGAGACATCAATCATGCGGTAGTGCAGGTGCTGGTCGAGCTCTGGCATGTAGCGGTGGATGAACTTGCGGTCGGAGGCAATCGAGTTGCCTGCCAGTGGGGCGGTGCGCGGCTCGGGAACCCACTGACGGATGTAGTCCAAAACAGCCTGTTCGGCGTCGGCGACATTAGTCTTGCTGTCGCGAATTTCCTGATCCAGGCCGGACTTCGCATGCATCTTGGTGACGAAATCATCCATCTGCGCCAATTCGGTCTCGGACGCGTGCACGACGATGTCCACGCCTTCCCCGAGGACGTTGAGGTTGGCATCGGTGACGAGAGCCGCGATTTCGACAATGACGTGGCGCTCGGGTTCGAGGCCCGTCATCTCACAGTCAATCCACACGATGCGGTCGAGCTCAGGGGAGAGCTGGAGGTCGGGATCGGGCTGAGCCATGATTTCACCTTTCGCTGAGATTCGGCATGATTCTGCAGTGCGCCTTATTTTGTGCCCGGACTGGGCTGTGGGGCACACGCTGACTGCGCCCAGCTTAGCGATGTGGATTGTGCTGTGGTCGGGCGTGTGGATTGCCGTGTGGTTTGTGGAGCGAATTGTGGGGGAAACGAAATTAACTGGAAAGTAAGATCTTAGAATTGGACAACGGGGCATGAACTAAATCGACCTATTTGCCTGATAAAATTACTTCTGAGTTCGGATTCCAACGGGAGAAATAGTTACATGGATGAGACGAGGCGTGTTGGCGACGCTGCTCAAAGCACCACCGCGGCACAGAAACCATCCGTCGATGATGTCATCATTGCCGCTGCGCGCGAAAGCGTAATGACTGTGGGCTTGCGTAGGACTTCGATTGCAGAAATTGCTCGCAAGGCAGGAGTTTCGCGTCCGACCGTATATCGTCGATACGCTGACATTGGTGAGCTTCTGGGGGAAGTGACCAACCGCGAAATCCTGCACATGCTTGAGGGGCTCCGCTATGTCCCTGGCGATTCGCGCGCTCGCATGTTGCTGCGTATTCGAATCGTCGTTCAACGCATCATCGAAAGTGACTTTTTCCCTGGCCTGGTCAAGACAGATCCCGACCGTGTCTTAGAAGCGCTCACTGGAGAGATGAGCGATACACAGCTGGAAATTGTGGAGAAATTCATTCTCCCCGGTGTCCGTCACGGGCAGGAAGACGGCACTATTCGCGAGCACGATCCATATCTGCTGGCGCGCAACATTTACCGTCTGATTCAGACGATGGTGCTGGTGTGGCGCCCGGATGGCAAGGACGCGACGCTAGACAAGGAATCTGTCGAAGAGGTCGTCGACATGGTTGACCGCTACTTGCGCCCGGATCCTGCGGATAACAAGAAGAACTAAGAAGTAAAACCCCGCCTGCATCTGGTATAAAACCAGTTCAGGCGGGTTATTTTTGCGCCCCCAGAAGGATTCGAACCCTCGACCAATCGGGTAGAAGCCGACTGCTCTGTCCACTGAGCTATGGAGGCTAGCTAAGAAAAGCATTGTAGCGTCTCTAATGTAGCCAATCACAACCGGTTCTGTTCTAGGGACTTTGGTCGCTAAGCTTAGGGCTATGACTGCCACGACCAAGGCCGAGACCTCTCCGCCTGTTAGCAAGGATAAGAAAGTCCGTAAATCTGCTGGTTGGTACGTTGTTTTTGTACTTATCGGCGGCGTTCTAGCTGGTTTGCTCTCGATGGCGTTCAACATGGATTCGCGCGCCACGTTGGGTATTCCCGATCCCGGCACAATCACCACCTTCGGGTTCCCGTTCGCGAAGGCGGCCGGTGAGCTGCTCGCCTGCCTCGGTGTCGGTTCGTTTATGCTCGCCGCTTTCGGTACGAAGCAGCGTGCCGACGGCACTTTGGGCCTCGACGGCTACACGGCATCCCGCACGGGTATGTGGGCCATGCTCGGCTGGGGCCTCATGGCGCTGATGGAGATTCCGCTGGTGCTCTCCGATGTGTCGGGCCAGCCGCTGTCGACGACGATTCAGCTGAGTAACTGGGCTGTGTCGTTGGAGCAGACCAAGGAGGGCTTGGCGTGGCTGTGGGTAGCTATTTTTGCGGGCATTGTGGCGCTTGGTTCATCGCTGACTCGTAAGTGGATTTGGCAGCCGGTGTTCTTCGCCATCAGCTTGGTGTCGATGATGCCGCTGGCGGTTGTAAGCCACAATGCCTCCGGTGGTGCCCATGACTACGGCACTAACTCCTACATCTGGCACTTGACCTTCACTGTGTTTTGGGTCGGCGGTTTGATGGCGCTGGTTGGCCACGCGCGTCGTCGCGGTGAATGGATGCCAGAGGTAGTGAAGCGCTATTCTTTCGTGGCGTTGGTGGCTTTCATCGCCATGTCTGCCTCCGGCTTCATTAACGCAGCCATCAACATTGACTGGTCTGACCTGGTCAGCAACAACTACGGCATCATGGTGCTGGTCAAGGCCGTTCTCACTATCTTGCTGGGCCTATGCGGCTATGTGCACCGCAAGATCACCATTCCGGAGATTGAGCGCGCTCAGTCGAATCGTCCATTCTGGCGTCTGGCCATTGTCGAGGTCATCATCATGGCGCTGACAATCGGCGTTGCCGTAGCTCTGGGCCGTACTCCGCCGCCACCGAATTTCTCTGAGCAGGCCGGCGGTGAGGGCCTGCCGTCGATTACGCAGATGCAGGTCAAGCTAGGTTACAACCTGGAGATCCCATTCGGTTGGGAGGCCATGTTCACGCAGTGGCGCTTTGACATCTTCTTCGGCTCTGCCGCCATCATTGCCGCGTGGATTTACTTGTACTGGCTCTACTTGCTGAAGAAGCGCGGCGGTACCTGGCCGCTGTCCAACACCCTGTGGTGGCTCGCCGGCTGTGCCACGCTGCTGTTTACTTCGTGCAGCGCGCTGGGCGTGTACATGCCGGCTCTGTTCTCGGTTCACATGATCGCCCACATGCTTTACTCCATGGGCATTCCGGTCATGCTGGTCCTGGGCGGCCCAGTTACGCTCGCGCTGCGTGCGCTGAAGCCGGCCGGCCGCGATGGTCTGCCTGGTATTCGTGAGTGGCTGGTGGTCTTCATCAACAACCCGGTGTCGCGTTTCCTCACGCACCCGGTTGTGGCAACGGTGCAGTTCGTCGCGGGCTTTTACCTGCTCTACATGACACCGATTTACGACTTCCTGGCTGATGAGCACGCGGGCCACGTGTTCATGAACATCCACTTCTTGATCTCCGGTTACATCTTCTACTGGGTCATTATCGGTGTCGATGCTGCACCACAGCAGATTGAGCCGTCGGTCAAGCTGGTCACGCTGATGGGGTCGTTGCCGTTCCACGCTTGGTTCGGTATTTCGCTGATGCAGTCGCAGCAGGTGCTTGCCGAGGCCTACTACGCCAGCCTGGATCTCCCTTGGGCAGTGAATCTCCTGGAAGATCAGAACGTTGGTGGTGCCGTCGCGTGGGCTGCCGGTGAGGTTCCGCTCTACATCGTCACCGTTGCGCTGTTTGTACAGTGGCGGCGTTCCGATGAAAAGGATGCAGCCCGCTACGACCGCGTCGCAGACCGCAACAATGATGAGGAGTTGGCCGCTTACAACGAAATGCTCGCTCGCATGAGCCAGCAGGTCGGTGTTGGTGGCGAGGATGAGCGCGATTACTACACCTCGGAGGTTGACGCGCAGCATCCGGTGCACATGGATAATCCGATCGATGCCTCGAAGAGGCGCGGAAGGTAGCGTCGTTAAGCTGATTTTGCATGCTTGACGACGAGGATTGCCGCGACTTCGCCCCTCAACTTCATACGTAGCCTGTGGATAGTTGTCTTTTCGACAAACTTATCCACAGGCTTTTTATGTACCTCTTTCATTTGTTTCTCGAAGCCGGAAAAGTAATTGGCACGGCACGAATGAGACACCTTCGAATTATTCGGCCGCAGTAGGTAAACGCTTTCTTTGGGGGAGGAGCCCGATGTCTGAGGCAGTTATTACCGTGGTGGGCAATGTGGTCCATCATGTGGAAAATCGAAACACCAATTCTGGGGCAAAGGTCTGCAAGTTTTCTGTGGCATCCAGCAAGTCATGGAAGGGGGAGAATGGTTGGGAGCAGTCGGAGACGTCATATTTTGATGTTGAATGTTGGGGCAAGCTCGCCGAGAACGTGAATAACACGGTGTGGAAGGGCCAAGCCGTCATTGTCCACGGTCACGTTCGTACGGATCGCTGGGAGGGCGATGATGGTACGAAGCATCAGCGCCAGAAGATCATTGCTAAGGCGGTAGGTCCGAATCTGCGCCGTCACCTGGCAACGGTGAAGACTATGACTGAGAAGCCGCATGAGTCGCCGACTGGTCTTGGTGAGTCATCGACTGGGGATTCGGAAGCTTCGGTTACTGAGACAGTTGCGTCTCAGGCCGGGGCCGTGCGCACCTTCACTGCTAGTACGGGCGGCGCTGGTGAGGCGGGGAACACAGGTGCAGCTAGTTCGGAGCAGCGAGAAATGGCTGATGCAGGAGTCAGTGCGCCGTTCTAACCCAGGAGCCAGTACATCGTTGTAGAGCGGAATGAGGGGGAGCCGCTGAAAGAGCGGAAAGAGGGGAGGGGTAATTACTGCACGTGAGGTGACGCTGCTGAGAAAGGGGAGGGATCGCATACGATTCGGCAGCGTTATCTCGCAGCTAGTTTTGCTAGGAGCCTGGCAGAGATTTTGGTGGGAAAGGATTGCGGGTACGCCCATGTAGATTGTGCCTTTTGGTTCCTATGCGTAACCTCTACAGGGATTGCTTATTTCCTTTCTACGAGGGGACGAAATTCCACCATGGGTGAGTTCATCTACCAGATGAAAAACGTGCGCAAGGCGCACGGCGATAAGGTTATTCTCGACAACGTCACCATGGCGTTTTACCCGGGCGCAAAGATCGGCGTGGTCGGTCCGAACGGCGCAGGTAAGTCGTCGATTCTGAAGATTATGGCTGGCCTTGATCAGCCGAGTAACGGTGAAGCTTTCCTGGAGCCGGGCGCCACTGTCGGCATCCTGCTGCAGGAGCCTCCGCTGAATGAGGAGAAGACCGTTCGCGGCAACGTCGAGGAGGGCCTCGGCGACATCTTCGAGAAGAAGGCTCGTTTTGAAGCCATCGCCGAGGAGATGGCCACCAATTACACCGACGAGCTCATGGAAGAAATGGGCAAGCTCCAGGAGGAGCTCGACGCCGCTGATGCTTGGGAGCTGGATTCCAAGATTGAGCAGGCAATGGATGCGCTTCGCTGCCCGCCGGCGGACGAGCCGGTTACTCACCTCTCCGGTGGTGAGCGTCGTCGTGTAGCACTGGCAAAGCTGCTGCTCTCCGAGCCGGACCTGCTGCTTCTCGACGAGCCGACTAACCACCTGGACGCCGAGTCTGTGCTGTGGCTCGAGCAGCACCTGGCTAAGTACCCGGGTGCCGTCCTGGCCGTGACCCACGACCGTTACTTCCTGGATCACGTCGCTGGCTGGATCTGTGAGGTCGACCGCGGCAAGCTCTACCCGTACGAGGGCAATTACTCGACTTACCTGGAGAAGAAGGCTGAGCGCCTCGAGGTTGCAGGTAAGAAGGACGCCAAGCTGCAGAAGCGCCTGAAGGACGAGCTGGCGTGGGTCCGCTCGGGTCAGAAGGCTCGCCAGGCCAAGAACAAGGCCCGTCTGGAGCGCTACGAGCAGATGGTGGAGGAAGCCGAGCAGTACAAGAAGCTCGACTTCGAAGAGATCCAGATTCCGACCCCGCCGCGCCTGGGTAACCAGGTTGTTGAGGTCAAGGACCTGGAGAAGGGCTTCGATGGCCGCGTCCTGATTAAGGACCTGTCGTTCACCCTGCCGCGTAACGGCATCGTCGGTGTGATTGGCCCGAACGGTGTGGGTAAGTCCACCCTGTTCAAGACCATCGTGGGTCTGGAGCAGCCGGATTCCGGTGAGGTCAAGGTCGGTCAGACTGTTCAGCTCAGCTACGTTGACCAGGGTCGTGAAAACATCGATCCGGAAAAGACCGTCTGGGAGGTTGTCTCTGATGGTCTCGACTACATCGTGGTCGGCCAGAACGAGATGCCGTCTCGTGCGTACCTGTCTGCATTCGGTTTCAAGGGTGCGGACCAGCAGAAGCCGTCGAAGGTTCTCTCCGGTGGTGAGCGCAACCGTCTGAACCTCGCGCTGACCCTGAAGCAGGGCGGTAACCTGATCCTCCTGGATGAGCCGACTAACGACCTTGACGTCGAAACCCTGTCTTCGCTGGAAAACGCACTGCAGAACTTCCCGGGCTGTGCCGTGGTCATTTCCCACGACCGTTGGTTCCTGGACCGCACCTGTACCCACATCCTCGCATGGGAAGGCAACTTCGAAGAGGGCAAGTGGTTCTGGTTCGAGGGCAACTTCGAGGGCTACGAGAAGAACAAGATTGAGCGTTACGGCGAGGAGGCTGCACGCCCGTCGCGCGTCACGCACCGTCGCCTGACCCGATAATCTGTTTCGCGCGAATCTGATTTTTGCCAACGGCAAAGTCCGGAACCTTGTGGACTGGCTCGCACCAGTGCACAGGTCCCGGGCTTTCGCGTATTCGCAGGCTCGTAGCTCCAGAAAACGCCTATAGTTCTGGGTATGACTGAATCAGCACCATTTCGTACCAACGTCGCTATCCGCTGGTCTGATTTCGATCAGTATGGCCACGCCAACAACACCGCTTTCCTGGAATACGCCCAGCAGGCTCGTCTGGACTTTGTGATGCGCGGTCTCGGCGGCGGGGCAGGGATGCCTGCGGCAGTGGTGCGTCGCCTGGAGATTGACTACGTCCGCGCTATTTTGCCGGACACCCAGGAAGTTGTGGTTGAGACCGAGATCATCAACTTCGGTCGCACCTCTTTCACACTTCGCCAGACAATCTCCGACCAGCATGATCACATCGTTGCTGTGCTCGAAACCGTGATGGTGATGTTTGATCTCAAGACTGCGAAGGCAGTCGAGCTCTCCCCGTCTGCCCGCCGTGAACTGGAGCGTTTTGCAGCTCCCGCAATCGAAGACAACAAGGAAGACCAGGACAAGTAATTCGCCGTGACCACTTCTCATCCCGCTGCCGAGCTGACCTTTGGCACTCCCGATGCCCTGAAGAATCTGGGTGTCCTGGCCCATAAGGCCTACGCCCTCGACGAGAGCACGTTGCTACGCATCCGAGCACGTAAGACCGCCGCCGCTGGTATCAGTTCCTCGTCGGCACCTAACGCTGCGCCCGCAATGTCGCAGGTATGGGTGAAGACCCCAATCGGCCCGCTCGCCATGCGCACGATTGCGCTGCACGCGCTTCCCGACGACATCATCGTCACCGCCGCGGAGATTAAAGACATCGCAGTGCGTGCCTTTGCGCAGGCAAAAACTGCTGAGGACGAAGAGGAGAAAGAAGCTTCGCTCACCGCGATGCCATACCGCGTGCATGCGCAGTCGGCGTCCTCCTGGCCGGGATTCCTGCCAGTGCCGGAAGGATGGCAGGTTGTCGACTATGTTCCAGCGACTGCTTTCCGGACTCTCGAGAAGCAGGGGCGCGCGGTCGCCGTCGAATTTTCCGGCCCGATGGGCATGCCACCGTCTCTGCTGGACCAAAAGGTTCTCACTGTCAGCGGCGGTACCGGTGAAGCCACTGTTGATACAGGGGAGGGGCAGTCGCAGGCGACGTCGAAAAGCGTCGTGGACGTGACCATGCGGGACGTGTTTGCGCTGTGCACGATGGGCTTCATCCCGGAGCAACCGGATGAAAAAGAGCCGGTGCGCGTGTCCGCAAAGGGACGGTGGCACCGGCTGGATGGGCGGTTTGGCTCGATCTTTACGCTCGAGTCCTTTGGCGTACTGCCGCTGCTGAACTAGCGGCGCAGGGCCTAATTCCTACTGCGCGTCGAAGCGGTTGATGAGCATGTCAGCAACCTGCACCATGTGGTTCCACATGGCTTCGCGCTGGGGGCGGGGGAGCTCGTCATCGGAAATGTCTGCGAGTGAGGCGCTCATGATTTCCAGCCAGCGGTCGCGTTCGGCCTCGCCGATGGAAAACGGCATGTGGCGCATGCGCAGGCGCGGATGACCACGCTGTTCGCTGTAGGTGTGCGGCCCGCCCCAGTACTGGACGAGAAACATACGTAGTCGATCCTCGGCGCCCTCCCAGTCATCGCTGGGGTACATCGGGCCGATGAGGTCATCGGAACGCATGCGCGTGTAAAAACCATGGACGATGCGATTGAAGACATCCTCGCCGCCGACGGAGTCAAAGAGCGTCTGAGAAGTTGTCATGGCACCAAGTCTATCGACTTGATGCCACGAAAACGATAACGGCCAAAGTGCCGGCCGAAATCACTTGTTACTTCGCGTCGAACTCGCGGGCGCGAAGAGCGAGCTTCACCAGGAACTGCTGCTCAGAGATGATGCGCTTGACCGGCGATGCAGTCTCGTCGCTGTCGAGCAGACGTTGAGCGGCTGCAATTGCCTCATCACTGATCTCCCAGGTGGGGTAGAAGCCCTCGAGCAGCGTCTGTGCCGTCTCGGATGAGAACTGCTTCCACCAGCTGTTGGCAACAGCGAAGAAGTGCTCCGACAGTGAGGTTGCCGACTGCTCCGCGTTGATGGTGGCGCGGGAGTCGTCGTCAAGCGCCTGCGCGAGCACTGCACCCGAGCCCGGCGCGTTGAAGCCGGCCAGCAGGTGGCGAATGACAAGGTTCGATGGGGCGTCGTCGCCGGAGACAGTCGCCTCAGCCCAGACGCGGGACTTGTTGGCGAGCGTCGGCACGGAGGCGCGGCAGGCGATGGCGGCCTGTGCGCCGAGTGCTGAATTGTCGGTCTTTTCAAGCTCTGCGATGGCCTCCTCGCCTTCGAGACCAGCGGAAACCAGAGCCTTCAAGGCGCGCCACTGCATGTCGGTGTCGACAGTGACAGCGGGGAAGCCAGCCTTGTCGGCGTCGCCGGCGTAGATGGCGCGCAGTGCGTCGGCGACGTCGCTATTCGACGAGCCCACGGTAGCCAGAGCGTTAACGAAAACCAGGGCGCGGTCGGCGTCGGTTTCCTTCTTCGCGTAGTCCAACAGACCCTGAGCCAGCAGATCGCGGCCGGTGGACTCGGCCCACTGAGGATCGGCGTAGACGTTGACGGCGCTGACCGCCTGAGCGATGACGCGCTCCAAGACGGAGAGCTTATCCTCGCCCGGGATGCCGCGAAGCACCAGGTTGACGAAGTCGCGAGCGCGCATCTGGCCTGCGCGAACCATCTGCCAGGTGGCGGACCAGCACAGTGTGCGCGCCATCGAATCGGTGAAAGCGCCGATGTTGTCGATGACGGTGGCAAGCGAGCCTTCGTCCAGGCGAATCATGCTGTAGGTGAGGTCGTCGTCGTTAACCAGCACGACGTCGCCAACTGGTGTGTCGACCAGATCTGGGACATCGGTGCGGGCACCGCGGACGTCGATTTCCACGCGCTTGGTGCGCTCAAGTACAGCGTCCGCGCCGGTGCCGCGCAGGTTGTAGATGCCCACTGCGATTCGGTGATCACGGAGTTCACCGGCACCCGGCTCGGCGCCTTCCTGCGTGACTGCGAAGGAGGTGTACTTGCCGTCCTCTTGATGGAACTCTGGCGCCAGGGTGGTGATGCCGGTGGTGGTCAGCCACTGATCGGCCCAGCCAGACAGATCGCGACCGGAGGCCTCGGAGAGCGCCTCCAACAGATCCGCGAAGGTGGCGTTGCCAAAGCGGTGGCGGGAAAAGTGAAGACGAGCACCGGCGAGGAAGGCGTCCTGACCAACGTAGGCGGCCAGCTGCTTGAGGGTGGACGCGCCCTTGGCGTAGGTGATGCCGTCGAAGTTCTGCTCGACGGTGTCAATGTCGCTGGCATCGGCGGCAATCGGGTGCGTCGACGGCAGCTGATCCTGCTTGTAGGCCCAGGCCTTCTCTACGTTGGCGAAGGTGGTCCAGGCGTGGCTGTAATCGGAAACCTCAACCTGTGCGGCGGCAGCCGACCAGGTAGCGAAGGACTCGTTGAGCCAGAGATCATCCCACCACTGCATGGTGACCAAATCGCCGAACCACATGTGAGCCATCTCGTGCAGGATGGTGTCGTTGCGGCGCTCGTAGAGGTAATGGGTGGGCTTGGAACGAAAGACGTACTCGTCGCGGATGGTCACGCAGCCGGCGTTTTCCATCGCACCCATGTTGTATTCCGGGCAGAAGATCTGGTCGTACTTGCCGAACGGGTAGGGCTCGCCGAAGTGCTTGGCGTAGAAGTCGAAGCCTTCCTTGGTCTCCTTGAACAGAGTGTCGGCATCGAGGTACTCGGCGATGGACTGGCGGCAGTAGATTCCTAGCGGAATGGTCAGCTCGCCGTCCGGCTGGTGCTCGGCAGGGGTTTCCGGGTGCGGTGCGACAGTGCCGGTCCACGAGTCAGTGACCTCGTGCCACGGGCCCGCACAGACTGCGACGAGGTACGTCGACAGCGGAACATCCACTGAGAAGTCGAAGGTGTCGGCCTCATTGCCGTGGACATCGGTGGTGGTGCCGGTCTTGGCTACCGAGTTGGAAATAACCTTCCAGCCCTTCGGCGCCACGACGTGGATGGAGTACGTCGCCTTCAAATCCGGCTGGTCAAAGCAGGCGAACACGCGCTTGGCATCGGCAGTTTCAAACTGCGAGTACAGGTAGGTTTCGCCATCGGCGGGATCCTGGAAGCGGTGAATGCCCTGGCCGTTATTGGTGTAACGACAGTCCGCATCGATAACGACGGTGTGGTCACCTTCGGTCAGGTCTACGTTAATGCCGGTCTCGCTGTCATAGCGAGCGGCCTCCGTGGCATCGACGCCGTCGATGGTCACACTCTTGACAACCGCATCACGCAGGTCAATAAAGGTGGAACCAGCGCGCTTCGCTTTCAGAGAAATTGTGGTCTTGGAAGCGAATGTTGGTGCGCTGTGCTGCCCACCGACCGGTGCGGTCGTAAGGTCGAGGGAGATGTCGTAGTGGGACACCTCGAGCATGGCCGCACGGTCGGCGGCCTCGGTCCTGGTTAGGTTCGTGGAAGTCATGCGACAAGTGTAACCACGACCCCGGATTGGGAATCGGGCAGTAGCGTGGTGGGCGGGGTGACCTCGACTTCCTCGCTCATTGCGTGTCGATTCGGGCGGTCGATTGGCGGTCGATTGGCGGTCGATTGAGCGAGATTTTGGCTTCTTTGGCATGCGAGCAAAGCCGAACGTGAATACACTTCGTTTCATGTACGAACTCAGTGATGATGCAAGCAAGGTTGAACGGGTCAACGCGGCGTGGGATCGCATTGAAGCAAAGCTTGGCGACGATGCTTTGGAGGCCCCGGCGACAGAAGCGGAACTGGATCAGCTTGAGGCTGACCTCGGAGTAAAGCTGCCAGACTACGTGCGAGCTTCGTGGCTGCGGCACGCGTCTGTGGACGGTGAGCCGTGGGACGGTGGCTGGATTGCACCGCCTAAGTCGATTCTGAATGACTACAAGCTGTGGACTCAGCTGCAGGCCGACGGCGAGTTCGATGACTTTGAAGCCGAAAGCATGGACAGCGCCGACTCGGATGGCAAGTGGTATCACGAGGCATGGATTCCACTGGTCATGGACTTCGGCGGAAACAACTACTGTCTGGACATGCGCTCGGGGAAGATGGTCTCCATGGACCACGAGGTGGGCTCGGAGTTCCTGGACTACGCCGACTGGCCTGCCTACCTGGAGGCTGCCGCTGATTCCCTGGAGGCTACGGGCTTGCCCTGGAACGGTTAGGTAGGCGATTTAGACGGCGCCCGATGGGGGAGCCAGTTAACACCAGGTCCGGTAGAACTTCGGACCCATCCGAATTCATGAATGCGAGCCGAAAAAATCCGCCCTATAGTCGTTGATAAGTCAATCAATGCTTTAGGAGGACTTTCACATGAGCAATCGAGACAAGGTCACTTTTTACTTCGACGTTTCCTGCCCGTTTTGCTGGGTGACGTCGCGCTGGATTAAGGAAGTCGAAAAGGTCCGCGACATCGAGATCGAGTGGAAGCCGATGAGCCTGTCGGTGCTCAATGAAGGCCGCGATGAACTGCCGGAAGATTACAAGTTCATGATGCAGTGCAACTGGACCCCGGCACGCCTGTTCAACGCCGTGTTCTCCCAGGATGGCCAGGAGGCCGTCGACAAGCTCTACACCGCGCTGGGCACGAAGATTCACAACGAAAACCGCATCGATCGCCATGCGCATGTCGACGAGCCGGAGCACGCATTCGACGAGCTGATTAAGGAAGCCCTCGCAGAGGTTGGACTGCCGGAAGAGCGCCTGGCACAGGCCCTGACTACCGAGTTCGATGAGCTCATGCGTGAAAACCACGCAGAGGCCATGAAGGAGGTCGGCAACGACGTCGGCACTCCGGTGGTCAAGCTCAACGACGTTGCCTTCTTCGGTCCGGTGCTTACCCGTATCCCACGCGGCGAAGAAGCCGGCAAGATTTTCGACGGCTCGGTTGCCGTCGCCAGCTACCCGTACTTCTTCGAAATTAAGCGCTCCCGGACTGAGGACCCGCGCTTCGACTAAGAAAGCAGTAGCAGCTGGGGCGCGCAGTTAGGAGAGCTGACCCGCTCCGGCTCCAGCATTCTGCCCGGTAGAGGCCTGCCGTTCTTCTTCGCTCATGGCAGCCCACCGTGGCGGGATGTAGATGCAGGTCGGGTCGGATGCGGTGTAATCCCCGGTCAACGCGTACGCTGTCGACCGGGACCCACCGCATACGCTGTGGTATTCACAGACGCTGCACTTTCCATGCCAATTGTCCGGATCGCGAAGGGCCTTGAACGCCGGCGAGTTCGAATAGATTTCCTGGAATGGCGTGGCCTTCACATTTCCGCAGTGAAGCGGCAGGAAGCCATTGGGGTAGACGTCGCCGATGTGGTCAATGAAGGCAAAACCTGACCCGGAATTGACGGCCATGGGGGAGCGCGGGCGACGTGGCTTTTCCGGCACAGCACCGAGCAGCTTTGTCGTTTCCTCGGTCAAGTAACGGTAGAGCTCGCCGCCCTCATAGGGTGGCAGCCCCTTTTCCTTCGCTTCCTCCTGCTGCATGACGACGCGCCGATACTGCGGCGCCTCCGTCGTCTTAATGGCAATTCGGTTGGACACATCAGACAACCAGTGCAGAACATCCTCGCGTTCCTCCGGTGACAATGCGCCCAAATCCGCACCGCGACCAGTGGGAACGAGGAAAAAGACGTACCACATCTTGGCCTGCATCTCCATGACGGTCTTCAGCAGCGCTGGCGCCTCATGAATATTTCCCTTGGTCAGGGTCGAGTTAATCTGCAGCCGGTAACCGGCCTCGTTGATGTGCGGAGCCATTTCGAGCGTCTTTTCAAAAGTGCCCGAAAATCCACGGAACTTGTCATGGGTCTGGGCAGTCGCGCCATCGAGCGACATGGACATCGCCTTGCCACCGGCCTCACGCAGTGACTGAATCCGCTCTGGCGTGAGCCGCGGCGTCACCGATGGAGATAGCGACATATTCAGGCCCTGCTCCGTGCCGAATCGCACCAATTCTTCCAGGTCATCACGCTCAAAAGGATCACCGCCGGTGAGCACTACAAGCGGCTTCGGCTTGCTATACGACGCCAAGGTCTCCAGCAGCATCTTGCCCTCGGTGGTCGAAAGCTGGTGAGGATGCGGCTCGTGCTGCGCATCTGCACGGCAGTGCTTGCAGACTAAGCCACAAGCCCGCGTGACCTCCCAAATGACAATAAATGGTTTCTTGTTGATGTCATGCCGAACCGTTCGCACCACCGGTGCGTGATGATTCCCATGGGAGCCATGGGCTTCAGGATCGACTTGGAAGTGAGCTTGCGGCGCAGGAGACACGGTAAAAGCACCCAATTTCCGGTTTCGAAGGCGTGCTGAAACGCAAATACAGTCACTTTTCACCCTATTCGGCTGCGCAGGAGACGTCGTCAAGCAATACCTAAAACGGGTGCAGGCGCCGTGGAATCCGTGGGAACCGCTAAACTTGCTGCCATGCGTATTTACCTTGGTGCAGACCACGCCGGTTTTGAGATGAAGAACCTGATTAAGGCCCACCTGGAGAAGGCTGGCCACGACGTCGTTGATTGCGGCGCTCACACCTACGACCCTGCAGATGATTACCCAGCATTCTGCATTGAGGCGGCTTCCCGTACCGTCGCTGATCCGGGCAGCCTGGGCATCGTGCTCGGCGGTTCCGGCAACGGCGAGCAGATTGCTGCTAACAAGGTCAAGGGCGCTCGTTGTGCGCTGGCTTGGTCGGTGGAGACCGCAAAGCTCGCCCGCGAGCACAACAATGCTCAGCTGATCGGCCTCGGCGGTCGTATGCACTCTGAGGAAGAGGCCCTGGCTATCGTCGATGCTTTCGTCTCCCAGCCGTGGAGCGAGGAGGAGCGTCACCAGCGCCGCATCGACATTCTGGCAGAGTACGAAAAGACTGGCGTTGCCCCGGAGCTGCCAGAAGCTTAAAGGGATTGCTGTTCGCTATCTGTTGATAGGAATAAAAAAGGGGTCTGGTTCCAGAAAACTCTGGGACCAGACCTTTTTTCATGTGTAGACGGAGTAGGAATTGTCGTATGACAAATCAAGAAGCGCATCGCCGAGTAACTGTTGTGCTATTCCCCGGGTTCGAGCTCTTGGACGTATTTGGACCGGTTGGCCTTTTTGGCCATGTCCCAGAGATTGAGGTCGAATATGTCGCCAACATTGCTGGTCCGATAACCAGCGCTCAGGGGGCGCAGGTTATCGCCACACGTTGTGCCACTGACCTCGAAACGGTCGATATTCTTCTAGTTCCTGGTGGAGCCGGGAGTAGAACACTAGTTGACGATGCAGAGTTTTTGGACTGGCTCAACAACCTCGGATCCCGGGCGCGGTTAGTGGCATCGGTTTGCACAGGTTCCGCACTGCTTGCTGCGGCTGGGCTTCTTGAAGGAAAGCGGGCAACTAGTAATAAGTTGGCTTTTGATTGGGCTACCTCGTTCGGAAACGAAGTGACGTGGGTGAAAGCGGCTCGATGGGTTGAAGACGGAGATCGCTGGAGCTCATCAGGAGTCGCAGCAGGTATGGATATGGCTGTTGCTTTAATTAGCAGCATCCTTGGCAAGGAAGCTGGTCGATTCGCCGCCAGAAAAATTGAGTATCGGCCTCAGACAGACGGCACTGTCGATCCTTTTGCGGATTTAGCGAAATAGCGGCGCCGGGCTTTTTCTAAATATCGAAACCGTCGAATCCGCCGTCGAAAAATCCGCCGCCGTCGCCGCCGCCGTCGCCGCCACCGAAGAGGCCGTCGAAGAAGCCTCCGCCGTCGCCTGCGTCACCGGCATCTGCACCGCCGCCACCGAAGTCGCCGCCAAGGTCATCTCCACCGAAATCGTCGCCACCGAAGTCTTCGGCTCCAAAGTCCTCGGTGCCGCCGAAGTCGTCAGCGCCGGTGCCCATGCCGCTGGCGAACTCATCAGCGCCGTAGGCAACACCGGCCATACCGTGGAAGAGGGTAGAGAACAGCAGCATCGAGCCTGCGGTCCAGACACCGGTGCGGAGCGCGGACTTCCACCATGGCTCGGAGTACCAACCGGCCGGAACCGGACGGCCAGCGACACGACCACCGGGGTAGTAGTTCGGAGTTTCCGGGGTGGCGTATGGAGAGGCGGTAACCGAGTGGCCTTCGTGCTCAATGGTGCGAGTTTCGGTCACAGAACCAGCGGCCTTCTGCCCCTCCAGCGGTGGCAGTGTCGGCCCCGCCGGCAGGCCCATAATTTCGCGAGCCGCATTGATGTAGTGCAGGCCCTCCAGCGCCGATTCGCGGGCCATTCGCGCCTGTGCCGGGGTGCGCGCAGTAGAAATCTGCGAGGAAGCGGCATTGTAGCGCTCGGATGCGTCAGCAAGAGCCTGCGTGGAAGCCGAATCGGTGCCAGCCAGGTTCAATACCTGTGAGCCCAGTCGCTCAATCCATCGGCGGGCGTCTGCGACGGCGTCTTCCAATTGATTGTTCTGGCGAGCATCAAAGGCCCTGTTAGAGCGGTTTTGAGCCATCGACGCGATGATAATTGCGCCGCCGACGGTGATCGCGATCAGGATTAAAGCCCCCATGGGCTAGGCCTCCAAAAAGGAAATTGCGGGTACTGCTTGTAATTACTTGAGATAACGCATGTAGAGCGAAAAAAGTTCCCGAGCTTACATATCTGTCCGACAGATGTAGCTCGGGAACCAGGAAATGATTGGGTATGGGTAGGTATCTATGATTCGGCGGAGTCGGTGCTCTTGGTGCGGCTCTTCCGATTGGCGTGCCATGCGCGAACTTCTTCGGAATCCCACAGGGTCAACCCATGAAGCTTCGCGACGGGTTCAGGAGCCTTCTTGCGGCCAGCGTAGCTGGTGAAAGTGCCACGTGCGGTGCCGGAAAAAGCAGCGCATTCGACCGCGGTCCATAGTTCGTGTCCAGTATCGGCATCGATAATGGTGGGCTTCATGGTGCCCAGAGTACCCGTAGCACTGGATCCTGAACAGAGGTCAGAAGAATTTCTGGTCCCCGGACGTCGGCTCAGAAAGTAAAAACCGGGAGCAATGCGCCCGGTTGCGTGGAGGGGATGACGGGAATCGAACCCGCGTCTTCAGCTTAGAAGGCTGACAAGTGGGGTTCCTAACGTGATTTTTGATTTTTTTTTGGGGGGGGGGGACATCGTCAACAACGGGCCGGGGCTCCGATTCGTTCCAGGGGGAGCGGATTTTTCGCGAACGATCCGGTTGCTCTACTCGGTTGCTTTACGACGACCCCGTCGACGCGCGAAACCCATAATATTTTGTTTGAAAACCAAAAACTAGGCGTGATGTGTGACATAGGATGTCGGCATGTCAACCAATGTGCCTGCCAATGACCGAACTCTCCATCCTCAGCCGCGCACGTCGCCGCTCGCGAAGCCGTTGCATCACGACGTCGATCTGCGGGGTCTGCTGATCGGCACGGCGTCGGCCGCCGGGCAGATCGAGGGCGGTGACGAGAACAACGACTGGTTCGATTGGGCCCGCGAGCCCGGCAACATCGCCGATGGTTCGACCCCGCTGCGCGCCACCGACCACTGGAACCGGTGGCGGGAGGACAACGAGCTCATGGCGTCGCTGGGTCTGCCCATCGCTCGCATCGGCGTGGAGTGGGCGCGTATCGAACCGCGGCCGGGGGAGTTCGACCATGCGGTGCTGGATCGCTACCGTGAGGAGATTGCCGACCTGCGGGACAAGGGGATTCGTCCGCTGGTGACGCTCCATCACTTCGTCAATCCGCTCTGGTTCGCTCGGCGCGGCGGCTTCACCTCCGATGAATCGCCGGCGGCTTTCCTGCGCTATGCGGAGACGACCGTGCGGGCGCTCGACGACCTCGTCGACGAGTGGATCACCGTCAACGAGCCGAACGTGTACGCCACCCAGGCGCACATGTTCCGCTCGGGCCCGCCGGGCAACCGCTCGTGGGGCGACACGATGGCCGTGCTGCGCAACATGGCGGTGTCCCACATCCGCGGTTACGAGGTCATCCACGGCATCCAGGGGGATCGGGCGAAGGTCGGCATCGCCCACCACGCACGGGCGTTCGCGCCGCGCAATCCGCGCAACCCCATCCACCGCGGCCTGGCGCGGATCAATCGGCATCTGTTCCAGGACATCGTCGCCGACGCGCATCTGGCGGGGAAGTTCCATCCGCTGCTGGGCGGGGCGAAGGTCGGCCGCGGGTTGCCGTCGGGCCGCCACCACGACTTCCTGGGCCTGAACTACTACTCGCGCACGGCCGTCGACAAGTTCGACGACGGCACCTTCGTCGGGGCTCCGGTCAACGACCTCGGGTGGGAAATCCACCCCGAGGGCCTGGTCGAATGCGCCCGCGACCTGAACGAGCGTTTCGGCGGACCGGTCTGGATCACCGAAAACGGCACCTGCGATCTCGGCGATCTGGAGCTGTCGGTCGGTGGCGTGGACGCGGGCGTCGAAAAGCCGAATCCGGCCGGGGACTACGCCAACCCGGACGCCGGGGCTGCCGACCGCAGGCTGGAGTCGTTCCGGCCGCGGTTCATCCTGGAGCACCTGCGGGCCATCGCCGAGTCGGACGTGCCCATCGAGCGCTGGTACCACTGGTGCTTCGTGGACAACTGGGAATGGGCCGACGGCGAAGAGCCGCGATTCGGCATCGTCCACCTGGACTACGAGACGCAGGAACGGACGATGAAGCCGTCGGGCCACCTGCTGGCCGAGCTGGCCCGCACCGGGCGGATCACCCCGGAGCTGCACCGGCGCTACACCGCAGGCCGTCGTTACCCCGTCGCGGACGAACACACCGACCCCAACGTGCGGGCGCAGCCGCCGGAGCCGGATGGGGTGCAGGGATGAGCTCCTCCGAACACGCCGGCTCCTCCGAACGCGCCATCTCCGACGTCGGGCGTTTCACCGCCGACCCCGCCCAGCGCACGCCGGTGACCACCGGCTGGATCGTGCGGTACGGCCTGCTGTACCTGGGGCAGAACATCTCGTGGGCAGCGCCGACGCAGCTGTTGTTGGCGCAGCAGATCCTCATCTGGCATCCGGGGGAGAAGGAGGAGAAGTTCGCGCTCCTCATGGCGGTCGGCGGGTTCTTCTCCATCATCGGGCATCCGCTGGCCGGGTGGTTGTCGGACCGCACGGACACGCGCTGGGGCCGCCGCGCCCCGTGGATCCTCTTCGGCGGGCTGGCGGCGGCCGGGTCGCTGGTGTTCCTGGGCGCCGCGCCGGGCTTCATGGCGTTGACCATCGGGTGGGCGGTGTTCCAGCTGGCCATCGCGGCGTCAATCAACGCGGCCCAGGCGGTGGCGCCGGATACGGTGCCGGACAATCAGTACGGCGTGGTCTCGGGTGTGCTGGGGCTGACGTACACCCTCGGCGTGGTGCTGGGCACCGTCGTGGCCACGGTGTTCGACCTGGGGCTGGCGTACATCGTCACCGCGGCGCTGCTGCTGGTGCTCATCGGCCAGTTCCTGCCGGGCTTCCGCGACGTGTCCCGGGTGCGGTCGCAGGCGGCCGCATCTCCGGTGCTTGACGACGCCGGCGGGGACGCTGACGCCGTGGTGCCCGCCGTCGCCGAGGTGCCCGGAGGGCTCTACCGCGACTTCACGTGGGTGTTCATCGCCCGGTTCCTGGTGACCACGGGCAACTCGGTCGCGTTGTTCTACCTGTTCTATTACCTGCGCGATCACATCGGCCACCCCGATCCGGATGCCGGCGTACTCGTCCTCACCGGCGCGTATGCCCTGTGCGTCATCGTCACCGCGATCCTGTCGGGCAAAGTGTCCGACAAGATGGGCAAGCGCCGGGTGTTCGTGGCGTTGTCGTCGATGGGCGTCGCCGGGGCCTGCGCGATCATGGCGTTCGCCGGGAGCTTCGCCATGGTCGTCGGCGCGGCGGTGCTGTTGGGTCTGTCGTGGGGCGTGTTCATGGCCGTCGATCAGGCCCTGATCAACCAGGTGCTGCCCAAGGCCGATGAGCGCGGGCGTGACGTGGGCGTCATGAACCTCGCCGTCGCCGGCCCGAACATGGCCGCCCCGGTGCTCGCCGCCTTCGCGTTGGCGAACCTCGGCGGGTACCCCGGCCTGTACGTTTTCGCGGGCGCGCTCACCGCCGTCGGTGCGGTGCTGGTGTACCGGGTGCGGTCCGTGCCCTGATCTCCGTGCGTTGAACAGCGTGCGGCCGGTGCCTTAATCTTCGTGCCTTGAACGGCGTGCGGTCGGCGTTACGGTTTGATACCGTTCGTTGCAGTCGATGAAAGGTGTTTATCCCCGTGCGCCCCACGAAGAAGTTGTCCCCCGCCGCATTCGGCGCAGCGTCCCCCGCCGTCTCCTCTGTGGAGACCGGTGCCGAGGCCCGGTCCGCGAGCCGAGTCTCAGCGGCCCCGTCGTCCCGGACGTCCTTCGTCCGCAGGGCGTTGGCCCCGGTCACGGCGCTCGCGCTGGCGGGCACGTTGCTGTCGGTGCCGCAGGCGTCGGCCGGCGGCTCCGCCGGTCCGGCCGATCTCGGCGGGTTGGACTGGGGCGCGTGCCCGACCGCGGCGATGACCGCGCCGGGCACCGTGTGCGCGGACATCGACGTGCCACGTGATTATTCCGACCCGGAGGGCGCGACGATTTCCCTCACTGTCAGCCGGGTTCCGGCGACGGGGGAGCGCCGTGGCGTCATCGCAGGCAATCCGGGCGGCCCCGGCGGCGACGCGTTGGGAATGTTCTCCGACGAGGCCGTGAGGATGCCGACCGCCGTCCGGGAGCACTTCGACCTCATCGCCGTCGAGCCGCGCGGCCTGGCCTGGGGCACCCCGCTGAACTGCAACGTGGCGGACATCCCGATGACGGGTCTGCTCTCCGGGCAGGTCGGCGCGATGTACGCCTCCTGCGAAGCCAATGAACCGGGATACGCGGCGACCATCACCACGGAGAACACCGCTCGCGATCTCAACCATGTCCGCGACGTGCTCGGCCAGGACGTCATGCACCTCTACGGCCTGTCCTACGGCACGGATCTGATGAGCACGTACGCGACCCTGTTCCCGGACAAGACGGGCCGGATGGTGCTGGATTCCTCGGTCGATCCTGCCGACCGTTACTTTCGGCTCGGAGACTCGCGCGAGCCGTGGCGCCGCGAGGCTCTCAACGCGATGTTCCAGTGGATCGCCGACCGTGACGACGAGTACGGCCTGGGCACCACCGCCCTGCAGGTGTACGCGCGCTGGTCGCAGCGCATCAACGAGGAGGTTGGCGCGCCGGGTCAGGTCTACCCGCCGCCGACGCAGGTGGGCGACGTGCCCGCCGCCTTCGCCGACGACCCGGAGGCGTTCATGCAGCTGGCCGACGGCGTTCTGCCCGTCGCGTGGCGCAGCCATTCCTTCGCGGCGAACCTGATGCGCCCCGGCGCCGGCAATCAGTCGGTGCTGCTGCAGCAGACCTTCGCGGCGACGTACTCGGAGAGCATGTGGCCCGACATCGCCGACGCCGTGGTCACCGGCGAGGTGGAGACCCCCGAACTACCCGAGGGCGTGACCCCGGAAGACATGATGGCGCAGACCGAGGCGATGGGAACCATCGAGCGGGCGATCATCTGCAACGACAACGTCACCGCCGCCGACCCGTCCCGCATTCCCCGCACGTACCTCGACCAGTTCACCGGCGGCGACATCTTCCGCCTCAACGCCGATGCGCTGTCGTCGGGGCAGCTATGCCTCGGCTGGCCGGGGCAGGGCGCTGCCGTGGAACTCAGCGGCGACGCCCTCGAGTCGAAGCCGCTGCTGCTCCACTACGACCGCGATGCGGCGGTGACCGGCACGGGCGGCCGCGCGATGCAGGCGGTCATGGGCGGCGAGCTCATCGAGCTGCCGGGCCACGGCCACGGCGTGCTCGTCGCCCACAACGACGCCGACGAGATCGCCAACGTCGTCGCCGCCCACTACTTGGGCTGACCGGTCATGCCGGGCTGACCGGTCCGAGATTGGGCCGGCTACTTGCCCTTCGCCTCGTGGCCTTTCTGCCACTCGCGCACGTCGTCGGAGTTCCGCGGGTTCAGCCCGTGGAGCTTCGCCGCCGGCACCGGCGCTTTGCCACGGCCCGCATAGCTGGTGAACGTGCCGCGCGCGGTACCGGTGAACTCCGCGCATTCGGCGACGGTCCACAGCTCGACGCCGGTGTCCTTGTCGATGATGCGAGGATTCATGCCGCCGGGACTAGTTGTGCGTGACGACGGCAAAAGACCCGACATGACAGTGCCACCGACTTGTTACCGACGCTGTATGAAACCGTGACGCGCGCACGCGGTCGTGACATGCCTGTGACGGATTTCGGGACGGATCCCGTCAAAAAGAAGAACACCCTCCGACGCTGGCCGGAGGGTGCTTTCACATGGAGGGGATGACGGGAATCGAACCCGCGTCTTCAGCTTGGAAGGCTGAGGTATTAGCCACTATACGACATCCCCATAGACAGAAATCCGGTTTAGATGCGCACTCGCCTCAACCAGACCGTGTCTTGGTACAAGGCATATTAACTCGTTAAAGCGCACATACAAAAATCGATGCCAGGTTTTTCTCGAAGGATTTAAAGAAAAGTGGCTGTGGCCGGGAAAAACAGAAAATGAAACTAAAGCAATATGGGGTATATGAAACAGGCGTATAGCCGTTGATTACACTGTCACACGACTCAACAAAGGGGCAGTCGTTTTAGGCGGCTTCTTTGGGGAGTCGGCCGACGAATGGAGTGTTTGCAGTAAACGAGGCCGCCAAAAGCAGTGCCGAGGTGATGCAAACGCCCTGTGATATGCATGGTTTTCATGAAACCGGTAGTAGTTGGCAGGTTGGCTCTCGATGGCGTCGTAAAGCGTTTTCAGACAGAGCATTAGCCTGGTTGAACGCGTGGTTTTGTGATTTCGTTAATCGTCAGGTAAATCTATACGGGTCCGTTGTGGAAACGCGATTTCGCGACTATGAGGGCCCCGGTGCAGATGCTCCAAAGGGGTTTCTGCTAGGTTTCGAATGACGCATACGGGGTATGGCGCAGCTTGGTAGCGCGTCCGCTTTGGGAGCGGAAGGCCGTGGGTTCAAATCCCGCTACCCCGACC